>JAGREA010000295.1 GCA_020446745.1 Rhodobacterales bacterium
CCCACGGTGGCGAAGGGCGTTTGCCGGTACTTGTCCGGCACCGTGAAGGGGGGGCCCTCGCCGTCCACCCACCCGCCGTTCAGGAACAGGGGACAGGACTGCACGGACGGTTCATCCATGGCGGTTTCCTTTGGCGACAAAATGGTGGAGCGGCCCGAAATCCAATACCCGTGGCCAAGGATTCAATGCCCCGTTCCCCCCGGGGCTGGATTAGTATCTAGGACCCTGGCGGAACCGGAAACCCCCCAAATGCGCGGCGCTTGCCGACTCCGTCCCCAGCAAGGTTGGTCGCCATGAACGTCGCCGAAGTCCTGACCCGTTACCTGATGGCGGCCGGCATCGATCGGGTCTACGGCTATCCGGGCGATCCCAACATCGAGTTCCTGGAATCCCTGCGCCGCGCCGGGCTGGACTTCGTGCTGGCCCGGCGCGAGGGCACGGCGGCGCTGATGGCCCAGGCCTACGGCATGGTCACGGGGCGGCCGGGCGTGTGCCTGTCCACCCTGGGGCCGGGGTCGTCGAACCTGGTCAACGGCGTGGCCGCGGCGTTCCTGGACCGGGTGCCCATGCTGGCCCTTTCCGGCCAGATCGCCACGGCCAAGGAACCCCTGTTCACCCACCAGGTGCTGGACCACGCCCGGATGTTTTCGCCGGTGGCCAAGTGGACCGCCAGCATCGTTCCCGGCGCCGCCGGCGGCATCCTGCGCCGGGCCCTGCGCACGGCCATGGCCGACCGGCCGGGCCCGGTGCACCTGACCATTGCCGCCGACGTCATCGGCGCCGCGGTGCCCGACCAGGACGTCGTGCTGCCGCCCCTGGAAGCGGCGCCCGGCGCGGCGGCCGTGTTCGCCCGGCCCGGCGCCGACCCCGACGTGGCCCGGCGCCTGGACGGGGCCCGTCGGCCGCTGCTGCTGGCCGGCCTTTCGGCGGTGCGCGGCGCGGCCGGCCCGGCCCTGACCCGCCTGGCCGAACGCATAGGCGCGGCGGGGGTGGTGGCGCACATGGCTAAGGGCCGGGTGGCCCAGGACCACCCGTGCTACGCCGGCACCCTGGACATGGCCTGCAACGGCTTCCTGTGGGATTTCGTGAAAAGCGCCGACCTGGTGGTCGCCGTGGGGTTCGACGCGGTGGAGCTGATCAAGCCCTGGACCGTGACCGCGCCCACCATCCACATCGACAGCCTGGCCAACACCGACCAGATCTACGCCGCCGAGGTGGAGGTGGTGGGCGCCATCGCGCCGACCCTGGACGGCCTGGCCGAGACCTGCCGCGAGGCCGAGAAGTGGCCGGCCGCCGACCTGACCCGCCACCGCGCGGAACTGAACGAACGCATGCGCCGGGGCCGGGTGGCCGGCCGGCTGAACCCCACCGACGTGGTGGACGCCGTGCGCGCGGCGCGGCCCCGGGAAACGGTGGTCACCACCGACGTGGGATCCCACAAGATCCTGGTCGGCCAGGGGTGGACGACCCACGCCCCCCGGGCCTTCCTGACCTCCAACGGCCTGTCGACCATGGGCTTCTCGCTGCCCGCCGGAATCGCCGCCCGGCAGGTTCTGGGCGACACGCCCGTGGTGTCATTCATGGGCGACGGCGGGTTCGCCATGGTGCAGGGAGAACTGCGCCTGGCCAGCGCCCTGGGCCTGGGCCTGACGGTGGTGGTGTTCTGCGACGGCAGCCTGAACCGCATCGAACTGAAGCAGATGGTGCGCCAGTACGAAAGCACCGGCACGCGGATCGAGGACACCGACGTGGTCAAGCTGGCCGAGGCCATGGCCTGCGACGGCGTGCGGGTGGAAACGGAAAACGGCCTGATGGACGCCCTGGGCCAGCAGCGGCCCGACCGGCCGCTGGTCATCGGCGCCGCCATCGACCCGGGGCAGTACCTTGCCCAGTTCTGATTCTCAAGGGGGGCCGGCGCCCGCGGCGGGGGATGCGCGTTTTCCTGCGCTTTTCCCGTTCCGCTGGCGTGTCTCGCGGCGCCCCCTGGGGTATAGTCGCCTTTCCAGGTGGGTGGAGGCGCCCGAATCGGAACCGATTCATCGGGGTTTCCATGAAGGAAGCCAATGACTTACGACAATCAATGCCAGGGAGGTAACAAAATGGCGTCATCAAGAACGATTGCTAGCTTTGCCGTTATGGGCGTGGCGATGGTGGTGGGCACCGGCCTGTCCCAGCCGGCCCAGGCGATGGATTTCGCCGGCAAGACCATCGAATGGACCATTCCGTTCGACGAGAAGGGCGGCTCCTCCAAGTGGGCCAACTTCTTCGTGCCGCTGCTCAGCGAGGCCATGCCGGGCAACCCGACGGTCATCGTCAAGTACATGCCGGGCGCCGGTTCCACCAAGGGCGCCAACTGGTTCCAGCGCCAGAAGCACAGCGACGGCCTGACCATGTTCGGCTCCTCGGGCTCGACCCAGTTCCCCTACCTGCTGAACGACCCCCGGGTCCGCTATGAGTACAAGGACTGGCACCCGATCATGGCCACAGGCACGGGCGGCGTCGCCTACCTGCCGCCGGACCTGGCCAAGAAGTTCGACGGGTCGGTCAACAACCTGAAGGACGTCAACTACATCTACGGTTCCCAGGGCGCCACCCGGCTGGACCTGGTGCCGCTGCTGGCCTGGAAGATGCTGGGCCTGAAGGTGAAGCCGGTGTTCGGCGTGAAAAGCCGTGGCCAGGGCCGCCTGATGTTCGAACGCGGCGAGGCCAACATCGACTACCAGACCTCGGCCAGCTACCTGAAGAGCGTCGTGCCGCTGGTCCAGGAAGGCAAGGCCGTGCCGATCATGACCTGGGGCTCGCTGGACGAGGACGGCAACATCGTCCGCGACCCGACCTTCCCCGACGTGGCGACCTTCAAGGAAGTGTGCGAGAAGACCGACGGCTGCGAGACCAAGGGCGAGGCCTGGGACGCCTGGAAGGCCTTCTTCACCGCCGGCTTCCCGGTGCAGAAGATCGCCTTCCTGCCGGCCGGCACGCCGCAGGACGTGATCGACGTCTACGTGAAGGCCTTCGAGGCCGTGCGCGCCCGCCCGGACTTCAAGAAGATCTCGTCCAAGCGCCTGGGGGATTACCCCATGTTCGTCGGCAAGGGCGCCAAGGCGGCCCTGGACCGGGGCATCACGGTGCCCGATTCGGCCAAGCAGTATGTGATCAATTGGCTGAAGGAAGACTACGGCGTCGTCCTGAAGTAGCAACCGCGATCCGCGCGGAAAACGCCCTGTCCCCGGACAGGGCGTTTTCCCGCCTGGGCGTTCGTTGGGGGATGCCGTCATGGACTTTTTCGGAACCGCGGTGCCGGCCCTGGCCGCCGCGTTCGACCTGATCCTCAGCGCGCAGGTTCTGGGCTACCTGGCCCTGGGCGTGATGATGGGGCTTGCCGTGGGCGTGTTCCCGGGGCTGGGCGGCATCGCCGGCCTGTCGCTGGTGCTGCCCTTCATGTTCGGCATGGACACGGTCAGCGGCCTGGCCCTGATGGTGGGCATGGTGGCCGTGGTGCCCACGTCGGACACCTTCGCCTCGGTGCTCATGGGCATCCCCGGTTCGTCGGCGTCGCAGGCCACGGTGCTGGACGGCTTTCCCCTGGCCAAGAAGGGCGAGGCCGCCCGGGCCCTGTCGGCCGCCTTCGCCTCGTCGCTGTACGGCGGCCTGGTGGGCGCCTCCTTCCTGACCTTCTTCATCCTGGTGGCCCGGCCCATCGTGCTGGCCTTCGGCCTGCCGGAAATGCTGATGGTCACCATCCTGGGCCTGTCCATGGTCGCCATCCTGGCCGGCCGGGTACCCCTGAAGGGCATCGCCGCGGCCTGCATGGGCCTGGTGGTGGGCACCATCGGCGAGGCCGACGCCGGCGGCTCGCTGCGCATGTCGACCTATGACATGCCCTACATGATGGATGGCCTGAAGCTGGTCATCGTCGGCCTGGGCATCTTCGCCGTGCCGGAAATCGTCGCCCTGCTGCGCCAGGACCGGTCCATCGCCAAGGACGCCAAGCTGGGCGCCGGCTGGGCCCAGGGGGTGAGGGACTGGTGGCACAACAAGTGGCTGTCCACCCGCTGCGCCGTCATCGGCGTCATCGTCGGCGTCATCCCGGGCCTGGGCGGCTCGGTGGTGGACTGGATCGCCTACGGCCACACGGTGCAGACCACCAAGGAAAAAAGCGGCTTCGGGTCGGGCGAGATCCGCGGCGTCATCGGCCCGGAAAGCTCCAACAACGCCAAGGAGGGCGGCGGCCTGGTGCCGACCCTGATCTTCGGCATTCCCGGTTCGGGCTCCATGGCCATCTTCATCGGCGCCGTGGCGCTGCTGGGCACCGGCGAGGTGGAACTGGGGCCGCAGATGCTGTCGCCCGCCTATCTGGACATCACCTATTCCATCGTCTGGCTGCTGGCCCTGGCCAATGTCCTGGGCACCATCCTGTGCATCGGCCTGTCCAGCTTTATCGCCCGGCTGACCACCATCCGCTTCACCCTGCTGGCGCCGTTCCTGTTCATGCTGATCGCCTTCGCCGCCTTCCAGTCGCGCCAGGAACTGGCCGATCTGGTGGCCCTGTTCTCGGTGGGGCTGCTGGGGATCTTCCTGCGCCGGTTCGACTGGTCGCGGCCGGCCTTCCTGATCGGCTTCGTGCTGTCGAACCCGGCCGAGGCCTTTTCCAACCAGGCCTACCAGGTGGCCAGCTCCAAGTTCGCGCTGGGCCTGGACACGGGCTTCAGCTACCTGTTCGGGCCCATCGTCATCGTGCTGATCATCATCACGGTGATCTCGGTGGTGCTGGGCATCCGCCAGGCCAAGCTGATCATGGCCGAAGGCGACGTGCAGGCGGGCAACAAGCTGGTGCCGGCCATCTTCATGGGGCTGGTGACCCTCTATTTCGTCGTCAGCTTCTGGAACGCCTCCTACATCGCCGACCGGCTGATGGGCGACAAGATCTTCCCCATGCTGATGTCCACCGTGGGCTTCGTCTGCTGCGTCATCATGCTGCTGCGCATGCGCACGCTGCCGTCCACGGACACCATGTTCGCCGACCGCGAGGTGCACGGCGTGGACGCCGAGGCCGACCACGGCCTGTGGCCCACCCTGGCCTGGTTCGCCTTCCTGCTGGTGCTGTCGTCGCTGGTCGGCTTCATCCTGGCCCTGGCTGTGTTCCTGATGGCCTTCATGTACTACCGCGCCGGCCTGGGCTGGGCCAGGTCGGCGGTCTATACGGCCAGCGGCATCGTCTTCATGTGCCTGCTGGCCTGGTCCCTGAACCGGGACTTCCCGCCGGGCCTGCTGCAGGACTACGTGACCCTGCCCTGGCCCCTGACCTGAGGACCCGACGATGACCCAGACGGCCATCCCCTTCCTGTTCCTGCGCGGCGGCACCTCGCGGGGGCCCTACATCCGCCGCGACGCCCTGCCCGAGGACCGCGAAACCCTGGCCCGGGTGCTGGTGGCCGCCGTGGGCGCCGGCCACCCGCTGAACATCGACGGCATCGGCGGCGGCAACGCGGTGACCACCAAGGTGGCCATGCTGTCGCGGTCCGACGACGACTGGGCCGACATCGACTACTTCTTCGGCCAGGTGGCGGTGGAGGAGGCCCTGGTGGACTTCAAGCCCACCTGCGGCAACATCCTGTCGGGCGTCGGCCCGGCGGCCATCGAGATGGGCCTGCACCCGGCCGCCGACGGCGAGACGACGGTGAAGATCCGCGCCGTCAACACCGGGGCGCGCATCGTCGCCCGGGTGCAAACGCCCGGCGGCCAGGTGCAATACGACGGCGACACGGCCATCGACGGCGTGCCCGGCACGGCGGCGCCGGTGGCCCTCAGCTTCATGGACGTGGCGGGCTCCTCCACCGGGGCGTTCCTGCCCACGGGCAACCTGGTGGACGAGATCGACGGCCTGGCCGTTACCTGCATGGACGTGGCCATGCCCCTGGTCATCGCCCGGGCCGCCGACTTCGGCCTGACCGGTTACGAAAGCCGCGAGGTGCTGGACGCCGACACCGATTTCTTCGCCCGCATGGAGGCCATGCGCCTGAAGGCCGGGGAGATGATGGGGATGGGCGACGTGTCGAAATCGGTGACGCCCAAGGTGGGGCTGGTGGCCCCGGCGGCGGCCGGCGGCACCCTGGCGGCGCGCTACTTCATGCCGTGGAAGACTCACCCCACCATGGCCGTCACCGGGTCCCAGTGCCTGGCGTCCTGCGCCCTGACGCCGGGCACGGTGGCCGACGGCCTGCTGGACCGGCCCACGGGCAGCCCCGTCACCGTCACCCTGGAACACCCCCTGGGCACCATGGACGTGATCGTCGACTACACCGACGACGGCACCCCCGGCGGCTTCAACCTGGTCTCGGCCGGGCTGCTGCGCACGGCCCGCAAGCTGGCGGCCGGCGAGCTGTACGTGCCGTCGCGCATCTGGAACGGCACCCCATGACCGCCGTGGACGACGCCCTGGCCCAGGCCCGCGACGGCCTGCGGGCCGCCAAGCGGGCCCTGGCGGCCGAGATTTCCGCCTATCCCATGCCCATCGCCGGCTGCGACGCCCAGTACAACCACCTGCTGGACCGGCGCCAGGCGGTCAACCGGGCCCTGGCCCTGCTGGACCCGCCATCGGAGGAAAAATGAAGGTCACCATCCTGGACGACTGGTTCGACACCCTGCGGGGCCTGCCCTGCTTCGCCAAGCTGGACGGGCTGGACGTGACGGTGTGGACCGACCACGTGCAGGACACGGAAGCCCTGACCGAGCGCCTGAAGGACACCGAGGTGCTGGTGCTGTTCCGCGAGCGCACCCAGATCACCGCCGACCTGCTGGACCGCCTGCCGAAGCTGAAGCTGATCAGCCAGCGCAGCGTCTATCCCCACATCGACGTGCCGGCCTGTACCCGCAACGGGGTGCTGCTGTGCTCCAACATGCACGGCGGCACGCCCTCCTACGCGGCGGCGGAGCTGACCTGGGGCCTGATCCTGGCCGGCATGCGCCAGATCCCCCGGCAGATGGCATCGGTGAAGGCCGGGCGCTGGCAGGCCGGGGTGGGCAAGACCCTGCGCGGCCGCACCCTGGGGCTGTACGGCTATGGCCGCATCGCCGGGGCCGTGGCCGGCTATGCCCGGGCCTTCGGCATGGACGTGGTCTGGTGGTCGTCGGAAGCGGGCCGGGCCCGCGCCGCCGCCGACGGCGAAACCGTGGCGGCCAGCCGCGAGGCCTTCTTCGCCGGCAGCGACGTGGTCAGCGTCCACGTGCGCCTGAAGCCCGAGACCAAAGGCATCATCACGCGGGACGACCTGACGGCCATGGGGCCGGGGGCCCTGTTCGTCAACACGTCGCGGGCCGGGCTGGTGGCGCCGGGGGCCCTGCTGGATGCCCTGAACGCCGGACGGCCGGGCATGGCGGCGGTGGACGTGTTCGACACCGAACCCCTGACCGACCCGGCCGATCCCCTGCTGGCCCACCCGAACCTGATCGCCACGCCGCACATCGGCTACGTGACCGAGGACGAGTTCGACCTGCAGTTTTCCGACATCTTCGACCAGGTGGTGGCCTATGGCGCCGGGGCGCCCATCCACATGATCAATCCCGAGGTCTGGCCCCAGGCCTAGTTGGGGGGGCTGGGTGGCCTGACGCCCAGCAGGCGCGCCGCCACGGGCGCCCCCATGATCACCAGCACCACCCGGGTCAGGTGGTGGACGATGACGAACCCCAGATCGGCCCCGGCGACGATGGACAGCACGGCCATTTCCGCCTGGCCGCCCGGGGCGAAGGCCAGGAAGCCTTCCAGGGCCGGGGCCAGCCCCAGCTGGGTGACGATTTCGGAAAAGATCGTCGCCAGCACCGCCAGCACCAGCACATAGGCCACGCCCGACACCACCAGGCGGCGGATCTCGCGAAACGTGATGCCCACGTAGTAGACGCCGATGCCCATGCCGATGAAGAACTGGGCGGTGACGATGGCTTCCGCCGGCGGCCGGGCGTGCAGGAACCCGGCCAGGGACAGCACGGCCGCCGCCACCATGGGCCCGATGATGGTGGCGCCGAACACCTTCAGGCGCTCGGCCCCCTTCCAGCCCACCAGGGCGGCCACCACCATGACCGCCAGCTCGCCCGGCGGCATGTCCATGGCCGGCGCGCCGATGGGGTTGCCCAGGTGGGCGCCGAACAGGGTGGTCAGCAGGATCGGCGCCAGGGTGACGATGCACAGCACCCGGGTGGCATGGATCAGCGACAGGGCCCGCACGTCGGCCCCGGCCTCGGACCCGAAGATCACCATGTCCTGCAGGCCGCCGGGCATGGCCGCGTAGTAGGCGGTGGTGAAGTCGAACCGGCACACCTTGTAGAAGTACGGCACGCCCACGGCGCCGATGATCAGGATGTACAGCGGCACCAGCGACACCGACGCCGCCATGACCGGCAGCTGGCCCACCAGGGCCGGCGTGACCGTGGCGCCGATGGCCACGCCCAGGATGGTCCGCGCCGCCTTCGACACCTGCCCCATGCCCCGCAGGCGCTGGCCCATCAGGGCCGCCAGCAGGCAGGCCGCCATGGGCCCGAACAGGAACGGCAGCGGCAGGTGCAGGACCCAGAACAGGGCCGTGCCGGCGGCGGCGAACACCAGGGTCCTGGCCCGTTCGCCAAAAGCTGCTGACATGGGGTGCCGGTCCTTCCGCGGTTTCTGGAAACGGGGCCTTGCCTGTAATGTATCCAATTGTATACATTTAAGGGGCGAGGGCAAGACAGACGGATGGGCAGAACCGTGACAACCATACCGGCCCGGCGCCAGGAGGGTCCGACCCGGGACGCGCCCCCCAGGGATGCGCCACACGGCCAGAGCGCCTACCTGCGCCTGCTGGAGGCCATCCACGCCGGCGACCTGAAGCCCGGCGACCGCCTGACCGAAACCGACCTGGCGCAGCGCCTGAACGTGAGCCGCACGCCGGTGCGCGAGGCCATGCGGCGGCTGGAGGCCGACGGCCTGGTGGGCCACGTGCCCCGGGTGGGCGCGGTGATCCGCACCCTGGACTACGGCGAGATCATGGAGCTTTACGAGGTGCGGGCGGTGCTGGAATGCACGGCGGCGCGCCTGGCGGCGCGGGCGGCGTCGGACCTGGAAATCGCCGAGCTGGCGGACCTGAACACCGAGATGGCCGGGGCCGTGGGCGACGCGGCCCGCATGTTCGAACTGAACCGCCAGTTCCACCTGGCCCTGCTGGATGCGGCCAAGAACCGGTTCCTGGTGAAGTCGGTGAACGCCCTGCAGAAGACCATGCTGATCCTGGGCCCCTCCACCCTGTCCGAAACCGAGCGGGCCGAGGAGACCATCGACGAGCACGGCGCCCTGCTGGACGCCCTGAAGGCCCACGATGCCGAGGCCGCCGACGCGGCCATGAGGTTCCACATCGAACGCTCCCACCGCGTGCGCCTGCGCCAGTTGCGGGCCCGGGTGCGGCCCCTGGATTCGGAGTGAGGCGGGCATGACGGCCGACTTGAAAACCCTGGCCGAAGGAGCATGGGACCTGGCCATCGTCGGCGGCGGCAACGCCGCCCTGTGCGCCGCCATCACCGCCGCCGAGGCCGGCGCCCGGGTGGTGATCCTGGAAGGCGCGCCGGCGCCCTATCGCGGCGGCAACAGCCGCCACACCCGCAACTTCCGCTGCATGCACCGGGGCCCCCTTTCGGTGCTGACCGGCAGCTACGAGGAAGACGAATACGTCAACGACCTGATGCTGGTGACCAAGGGCAAGACCAACGAGGCCCTGGCCCGCCTGGCCATCCGCACGTCCGAGGAATGCCTGCCCTGGATGCAGGCCCACGGGGTGCGGTTCCAGCCGTCGCTTTCCGGCACCCTGTCGCTGTCGCGCACCAACGCCTTCTTCCTGGGCGGCGGCAAGGCCCTGGTGAACGCCTACTACAACACCGCCCAGGACCTGGGCGTGGCCGTGGCCTACGAGGCCCAGGTGACCCACGTGCACCTTTCCGGGTCGCGGTTCGAGGCGCTGGAGGTGGACCTGGCCGGCCAGCCCTGCACCGTGCGGGCCAAGGCCGTGGTGCTGGCCTCGGGCGGGTTCCAGGCCAACGTGGACTGGCTGGCCGAGGCCTGGGGCCCGGCGGCCCGCAACTTCCTGATCAGGGGCACGCCCTACAACACCGGCACGGTGCTGAAGGACATGCTGGGCCAGGGCGCCGCGACCGTGGGCGACCCCACCCAGTGCCACGCCGTGGCCATCGACGGCCGGGCGCCCAAGTTCGACGGCGGCATCGTCACCCGGCTGGACTGCGTGCCGTTCTCCATCGTCGTCAACCGCGACGCCCAGCGCTTCTACGACGAGGGCGAGGACGTGTGGCCCAAGCGATACGCCATCTGGGGCCGCCTGGTGGCCGCCCAGCCGGACCAGGTGGCCCACGCCATCATCGACGCCAAGAGCCTTGAATTGTTCATGCCGTCGGTGTTCCCGCCCCTCAAGGCCGACACCATCGAGGGCCTGGCGGAACAGATGGACCTGGACCCCACGGCCCTGCGGGCCACGGTGGCGGCCTTCAACGCCGCCTGCGTCGACGGCCCCTTCACGCCGACCGAGCTGGACGGCCTGTCCACCCACGGCCTGACCCCGGCCAAGACCAACTGGGCCCGGCCCCTCGACACCCCGCCCTTCTACGGCTACGACCTGCGCACCGGCGTCACCTTCACCTACCTGGGCCTGAAGGTGGACGACACGGCCCGGGTGTCGGGCCCCGACGGCCCCTACGACAACATCTGGGCGGCCGGCGAGATCATGGCCGGGTCGATCCTGGGCCAGGGCTACCTGGCCGGGTTCGGCATGACCATCGGCACCGTGTTCGGCCGCATCGCGGGGCGGGAGGCCGCGTCCCATGTCCGCTGAGCTGCTGCAGGAGGCCCGCCGCCAGATCGAGATCTGCAACGCCTGCCGCTATTGCGAGGGCTACTGCTCGGTGTTCCCGGCCATCAACCGCAACCGGGTGTTCAGCGACGGCGACGTCACCCAGCTGGCCAACCTGTGCCACAACTGCCGGGGCTGCTATTACGCCTGCCAGTACACCCCGCCCCATGAATTCGCCCTGAACGTGCCGGCCGTCCTGGCCCGGGTGCGGGCCGACAGCTGGGCCGATTTCGTCTGGCCCGGCCCCTTCGCCCGCCTGTTCCAGCGCAGCGGCGTGGCCATCACCGGGCTGCTGGTGCTGGCCATCGCCCTGGTGCTGGGCCTGGCCGCCGACCCGGCCCCGGGGGCGGACTTCTACGCCGTCATGCCCCACGGGGTGATGGTGGCCCTGTTCCTGCCGGCCTTCGGGCTGCCCCTGGTGGCCGTGGCCGTGGGCCTGCGCCGCTATTGGCGCCACGTGGGCGGCGGGCCGGTGCGGGCCATCGACATCGCCCGGGCCCTGCACGACGCGGCGCGCCTGAAGGACCTGTCCGGCGGCCAGGGCCAGGGCTGCAACTTCGAGATCGGCGACCGCTATTCCAACACCCGGCGCTGGCTGCACCATGCGGTGCTGTATGGCTTCCTGCTGTGCTTCGCCGCCACGGGGGTGGCGACCCTGATGCACTACCTGTTCGCCTTGCCGGCACCCTATGGCCCGTTCAGCCTTCCCAAGCTGCTGGGGGTGCCGGGCGGCGTGCTGCTCACCTTTGGAGCGGCCGGGCTGGCCTGGTTGAAGACCCGGGGCGAGCGGCACCTGGGAGCGGAAGCCCTGTGGGGCGGCGAGATGGCCTTCGTGCTGCTGCTGTTTGTCGTGGCGGCCAGCGGCCTGGCCCTGTACGCCGCCACGGGCACCGGGTGGATGCCCGCCCTGCTGGCCCTGCACCTGGGCAGCGTGCTGGCCTTCTTCCTGCTGGTGCCCTATTCCAAGATGGTCC
>JAGREA010000296.1 GCA_020446745.1 Rhodobacterales bacterium
CGCTGCGCGAAGCAGAAAGGATTGCGCGCGAAGCGCGCCTCTTTTTCTTCTCTGTGGCTTCTCTGTGAACCTCTGTGTTCTCTGTGTTTCACCTTTTTTGGGGAAAGCCGCGCACCGCCATCTACCGCCCATGGGCCCCCGCCTTCGCGGGGGCGACGGGTGGGGATGCGGGGACAACGGGTGGGGATAGCGGCGACGGGTGGGAATGCGCGGGCCAGCCCGCATGGGTGGCGGCACCGGGCCTTCCATGGGCCCCTTCCGGACCATCAGGCGGCGGATGCCAGGGCCTTGGTCCCGCCGCCCGGCCGTTGCAGCACCACCACGGCCACCAGGATCAGCACCAGGCCCGGATAGACCAGCAGCGGCGGCGGAGCGTCGCCCAGGGCCAGGCCGATGGCCAGCACCAGCACCGGGTTCAGGTAGCCATAGGCCACCACCCGGGTGGGACCGATCAGCGCGGCGCAGGCCTGGAACAGGAAGAAGGTGATCAGGGTGGTGAACACGGCCAGGTAGGCGATGCCGCCGAACACGGCGCCGGGCACGGCCGCCCAATCCACGCCCCCCAGGCGCGGCGCGGCCAGCAGCAGCAGCCAGCCGGCCCCCGTGGCCAGGGTCCAGAAGGTCATGCGGGCCATGGGCTCGCCCCGGTGCAGGGCCTTCACCAGGGCCCCGTAGGTGCCCATGGCCAGGGTGGCGCCCAGGAAGATCAGGTCGCCCCGCCCCAGGGACAGGGCCGCCAGCGCCCCCAGGTCGCCCCGGAAGATCACCCACACGGCGCCGGCCATGCCCACGGGCAGGGCGATGCGCTGGGCCGGCGTCAGGCGTTCGCCCAGCAGCAGGGCCGAGACCCCGGCGGTGACGGCCGGTGTCAGGGTGTAGAGGGTCGCCGTGTTCAGGGCCGAGGTCTCGCGCAGGGCGGCGAACATGCCCCAGAAGAAGGCCACCAGGAAGGCGCTGAGCAGGCCGTACCGTCCCAGGGCCCGCCAGCCCGGCCAGGGCAGGCCCCAGCGCCAGGCCACCAGGGGCGCGAACAGCAGGGCCGCCAGGGTGAAGCGCAGGAAGGTGAGCACCAGGCTGTCCAGGCCGCCGGTGATGGCCGCGCCCACGGGGAACGAGGTGGCAACCAGGGTGGTGGCCAGCAGCATCAGCAGATGGGCCCGGTGGCGTTGGATGAAGACCATGGTCCGGCTCTCCCGTCAGGCCCCCGCCGCCGGGAAGGCGCCGGCAAAGGCGATGGCGTCCAGGGGCAGGCGGTCGCTGGGGACCTCCCGGGCCCGCAGGGTCTCGGGCAGCACGACCGGGTCGGCGGCCCGGCCCAGGGCCACGGCGATGGGGATGTGGAAGCGTTCGGGCACCCCCAGGGCGGCGCGGATGGCATCGCGTTCGATGCCCGCCATGGCGTGGGCCTGGTAGCCCAGGGCCGTGGCCTGCAGGGCCATCTGGGCCCAGGCGGCACCGGCGTCGAAGGCGTGGGTGGAAGACGGCCGGTCGGGCCGCGTGCCGTCGCCGGACACCAGGGTGTCGGACAGCACCACCACCAGGGCCGCCGCCCGGTGCGCCCAGCCGCCGTTGAACGGGTCCAGCAGGCCCACGAAGGTGTCCCAGGCCGGATCGTCCCGGTGGGCGTGGACGAACCGCCAGGGTTGGATGTTGAAGGCGGACGGCGCCCAGCGGGCGGCCTCAAGGATCGTCAGCAGGTGGGCCCGGGGCATGGGCGCGCCGTCGAAGGCCCGGGGCGACCAGCGGTTCAGGAACAGGGGGTCGACGGGGTGGCCGGCAACCCGGCCCGTGGCGGCGGTGGCCGCCGGCGAGGACGGAATCATGGCGGGATCTCCTTTACTTCACGCCCATACCCCTCTATTTTGTGCGGGATATTCCGACGTGAATTAATTTGATATCGAATAAGTTGACGTCGAAACACATAGGAGGCCGACGGCCATGAGTCAAGAAAATCCCGCGCCGGGGCGTGAAGGCGGCCCCCTGGGCGCGAACATGGACGGCATTCTGGACCAGTGGCGGCGCGTGCGGCCAGACATCGACCCCACGCCCATGGCCGTGTGCGGCGACGTGTGGCGGGCCGCCGAGGTGTTGCGCCAGGGGGTGCTGGCCAACATCTCGGATCACGGCCTGGACTTTCCCGCCTTCGACGTGCTGATGACCCTGCGCCGCCAGGGGCGCGGCGCGGCCCTGTCACCCACGGCCCTGGCGCGCGAGATGATGCTGTCCACCTCGGCCATGACCAACCGCCTGGACCGGTTGGAGAGGCGCGGCCTGATCCGCCGCCTGAGCGACCCCGAGGACCGGCGCGGCCTGAAGGTGGAGTTGACCGAGGGCGGCTTCGCCCTGATCGACGGCCTGGTGGCGTCCCACGTGGCGACGGAGGACCGCCTGCTGACCGCCCTGTCCCCGGACGAGCGCGCCACCCTGCGCGCCCTGCTGTCGCGCATCACCTGAGATCCGCGCGGAAGGGGGCCAATTGATAAAGGAAAGTTGAACCACAGAGGCACAGAGAGGGTGTGCCGAAGGCAAGATTTCGCGTCTCATGTGACGGTGTGCCAATGGTCCCGGCGTTAAGGGGACACAGAGAGCACAGAGAAGGCACAGAGGTCACAGAGGCTTCGCTGCGCGAAGCAGAAGGGATTGCGCGCGCAGCGCGCCTCATTCTTTCTCTGTGCTCTCTGTGCCTTCTCTGTGTTCTCTGTGTCTACTGAACATCCTTCAACATTCGCACATCGTCGCCAGCGAGAGTCCGGCCTCCTCTGTGCCTCTGTGCCTCTGTGGTTTCCTTCCCTTTTTTCAAGATTCAGCATGGGCCTGCGGCGTTCTCTACCCCGCCGCCGCCCAGGCCACCTCGGCGGCGGCCAGGTCGCGCAGGGAGGCCAGGGCCGCGTCGAAGGGGTCGGCCGGGGCTTCCGAGGGGAACACCATGTAGGCCGGCAGGGCGAAATCCGGGGCGCCGCGCACCGCCGTCAGGCGGCCGTCGCGCAGGTAGGGGCGGATCAGGCGCACCGGGAAATAGCCCGAACCCCCGTTCTCCAGGATGTGCTGCAGGCCCAGCCAGCCGATGTTGGCCGTCAACCCCGGGCCCGGGAAATCGGGGAAGCGCACGCCGTGCTTGGCGAAGAATTCCGGCCCCCAGTCGATGTGCACATAGCCCGGCCCCGGTTCCGGCCGGGCGTCGGGGTCGGTGGCCGCCATGACCAGCCGTTCCTCGAACAGCGGCTCCACGGTCAGCCCCGGGCGGCTCTGCGGCGTGTACATGACGCCGATGTCCACCCGCCCTTCCACCAGGCCCAGCATCAGGTCGCCCTCGAACCCGATCTCGGCCCGCACCGACACGTCGGGCACCTGCTCGCGCATCAGGCTCAGCCAGCGCAGCAGGTAGCGCTCCCACAGGCCGAACCGCCCGCCCACCACCAGCGAGGCCCGGAACCCCCGGGCGATGCCCACGTCGCTGCGGGCCTGTTCCACCGTGCGCACCAGGGTGCTGGCGTGGCGCTGGAACTGGCGGCCCGCCGGGGTCAGCACCGCGCCGGCCTTGTTGCGCACGAACAGGCGGCAGCGCAGCTGGGTCTCCAGGGCGTGGATGCGGGCGCTGACGGTGGACTGGGTGACGTGCAGGCGCTCGGCGGCGCCGATGAAGTTGCCCGCGGCGACCACCATCAGGAAGGTGCGGGCCAGTTCGGTGTCCATGGCGGTTCCATCGGCGGGAGGAATGAGCAGATTTAATATCGTTGATGCCGATATTAATCGCCAAATCTTTTTGTTTGTTAGATAGTTTCGCCGCCACTAGGGTTTTCCCGAGCCCTGAACAACGAACCGGCGGCCGCCCTTCGGGGGAAGCGCCGCCCCGCGAAACGGGAAACGCATCCATGACCCCCACGCTGTTGCCGGACGTGCCGGTGAACGAGGAAGGCTACCTGATCGAGCCGGACCACTGGTCGGAAGAGGTGGCCCGCCGCCTGGCCGCCCAGGAGAGCATCCGCCTGACCGACCGGCACTGGGCCGTGATCCGCTTCATGCGCGCCTGGTACGCGGAACACGGCGTCGCCCCCAGCCCCCGCGACATCGGCGTGTTCCTGAAGCGCAACAACTGGCCGCGCAGCGAGATCACCGCCCTGTTCCCCTATGGCTACGTGCAGCAGGCCTGCAAGATCGCCGGCATGAAGCGGCCGCGATCGTGGAGCACGGGCTGACCGGTTAACCCCCTCCTGCCGCGTCAGACCCGGGCCTGGGCCGCCCGCCAGGCCGGCAGGGCGGCCGCCAGCCGCCGCGCCCCGGCTTCGGTCAGCCACACGGCGCGGCGGCGCAGGTCCGTCTCCACCAGGGCGATTTCCACCAGCCCGGCCTTTTCCAGGCCCCGCAGGGTGCGCGACAGGGTGGAGGGATCCAGGTCCAGCCCCGCCGCCAGGGCGCCGATGGTGTCGTCCGGCGCCGTGGCCACCCGGGCCAGCAGACCGGCCTGGGCCAGGGTCAGGCCGCTGTCCTTCAGGGCCGCGTCCAGGGCGCGGGTGGCCCGCCGGGCCGCCTGGCGCAAGGCCAGGGCCGGGCAGGATTCCAGGGCCGCGCGGGCGTCGGTCACCAGGGTGCGCGGGGCGGGGGGATCTTGCGGGGTTCGAGTCATTCCATGTATATACAATAAATGTAGATACATGGAATAGAGGAAAGGCATGCCCGGCCCCGTCGATCCCGCCCCCATCGCGTCCGGCATATTGGACCGCATCGGCCGCACGCCGATGGTCGAGCTGGCCCGTCTTCGCCCCGCCGGTTGCGCGCGCCTGCTGCTGAAGCTGGAAAGCGACAACCCCACGGGCAGCATGAAGGACCGCATGGCCCTGGCCATGGTGGACGGCGGGCGGCGGCGCGGCCGCCTGGCCCCCGGCGGGCGGGTGGTGGAATACACGGGCGGCAGCACGGGGGTGTCCCTGGCCCTGGTCTGCGCCGCCCGGGGCCATCCCCTGAGCATCGTCACCTCCGACGCCTTCAGCCTGGAGAAGCGCCGCCACATGGCCGCCCTGGGGGCCGAGGTGACCCTGGTGCCCAGCGCCAACGGCGGCATGGACGCCGCCCTGACCCGGGCCATGATCGCCGCCGCCGACCGCATCGCCGCCGACACGGGGGCCTATTGGACCGATCAGCTGAACAACGCCGATCCCCTGCCCGCCTACCACGCCCTGGCCGACGAGATCTGGGCCCAGACCGGCGGCGCCGTGACGGCCTTCGTGCAGTCGGTGGGCACGGCGGCGTCGGTGCGGGGCGTGGCCGAGGGCCTGCGCCGCCACCGGCCGGACATCCACGTGGCCGCCGTGGAGCCCGCCGAATCGGCGGTGCTGTCGGGCGGGCCTTCCGGCGTGCACAGGATCGAGGGGGCGGGCGCCGGCTTCGTGGTGCCCCTGTGGGACCCGGCGGTGGTGGACGAGATCGTCCCCGTATCCACGGCCGAGGCCATGGCCATGGCCCGCCGCCTGGCCCGCGAAGAAGCGTTGTTCGCCGGCACCTCCACCGGCGCCAACCTGGTGGCCGCCCTGGCCCTGGGTGAGCGCCTGGGCCCGGACGCCACGGTGGTCACCCTGATGTGCGACACGGGGATGAAGTACCTGAGCACGCCGTTGTACGGCGGGTCGGGCTAGGCAAGAGCGGTCCAAGCGCAACCAGCCCTTCGAGACGGCCCTGCGGGCCTCCTCAGGGCGAGGGGTTGGATGAACCAGACTCCACCCTCATGCTGAGGTGCGAGCGCAGCGAGCCTCGAAGCATCGGTGCCGCCCGCCCGGTATCGGCCGACCGTTAACGGTCCCGCACCTCGCTTTCCAGGAAGTAGAGGGTCTGGGTGCCGAAGCCCTTGATGTCGAACTCGCCGCGCTCGGTGAAGGTGAAGTCGTGCTCGATCAGGTCGCGGGTGGACTGGCACAGGGTGATGCGCATGGGTTCCGACAGGCTTTCCATGCGCGCCGCCATGTTCACCCCGGGGCCGAACAGGTCGTAGACGTACTTCTGGATGCCCACCAGCGAGCCGATCACCGGCCCCGTGTGGATGCCGATGCGGCACCGCCACTGCTGCGGATGGGCGGCGTTGCGCCGTTCCAGGTAGCGCCGCATGCGCAGCGCCACCTTGGCGATGTTGTTGGCGTGCTCGGGCACCGCTTCCGGCAGGCCCGACACGGCCATGTAGGAATCGCCGATGGTGCGCAGGCGCTCGCAGCCAAACAGTTCGACGATGCGGTCGAAGGCCGAAAAGATGTCGTTCAGCTCGGCCACCATGGCGCTGGGGTCCTGGGACACGGTCATTTCCGTGAACCGCACGAAATCCAGCATCAGGATCGAGGCGTTGTCGAACCGCTGCGGCGTGGTGGTGCCGTAGTCCTTCAGTTCCTCGTAGACCGACTTGGGCATGATGTTCAGCAGCAGGCGTTCCACCCGCTGCTTTTCCCGCTCCAGGTCCTTGCGGGCCTTTTCCGACATCTTGGAATAGGTATCCAGCATGTACTGGGCCTCGTGTTCCTTCGAGGCGTCGTGGAACTCGAACAGGATGCGGTCCGTGCCCTCCACGTCCAGGCGGCGCAGTTCGATGCGCAGCGGGATCTTGCGGGCCCCGGCCTGGATCTCGATTTCCGCCCGGGCCTTGCTGCGGTCCTTCAGGCGGCCCAGCAGGCGGTCCATGTCCAGGCCCGGCACCCGCTGGGTCAGGGCCTCGTCCAGGTCGTCGCCGGGCGGGAACCACTGGAAGAACAGGGCGTTCTCGAACACCACGGCCAGGGTGTCGGGGTCCACCAGCGCCACGCCGATGGTCATGGTCTGAAGGATCGCCTTCAGTTCAGCGGAATCGGTCATCACGGAATCACGATGAATTTGCGCCGGCCCTTCACGTCCTGAAGGATCAGGGCGATGTCGGACTCGTCCACGTCGAAGTCCTCGAAGGTCTCGCGCAGCAGGGCCACGGCCTCGTCGAAGGCTTCCTCGGAAATGCCCAGGTTGGCGTGCACCCGTTCCAGCTGGTCATTGGTGTAGCTGGCCGGCCCGCCCATGATCGAGGCGATGAACTTGGTCTGGTGGTCGATCACCGTGCGCATGTCGGAATTGTGGAAATAGTCGGCCAGCACCGGCGAATCCAGCACCCGGTCGTAGAATTCGGAAACGATGCGGCTGACGGCGGCGAACCCGCCGTAGCGGTCGAATGCGGATTGGCTCATCGGGGCTCTCCCCAGGCGCCAGTTTCTGGCGATGATTGATCGGCGATTGATCGGCCGGCCGCCGGCACCGGCCCCCGAAGCCGATGGGTCGTCCGTCCCCTTGCGGCCCCGATGGTAGGCCCATTCCGCCGGGATGACCAGGGGTTGGGCGCGCCGTGCAGCGCCAACTACCCCCGGTGCCGCAGGAACGTCACCTGCGCCGCCCCATAGGTGCGGTTGTCCAGGGCCTCGAAGGCCGGCAGGGCGGGCGGCTTCTCGTCGGCCGCCTGTTCCAGCACCACGACGGCGCCGGGAGCCAGCCAGCCCCGCTGGGCCAGGGCCAGCAGGGCCGGGGCGGCCAGGTCCTGGTGGTAGGGCGGATCCAGGAACGCCAGGTCGAAGGGGGCGCGGACCAGGCGCGGCGGCGGCGCCAGGCGGGTGGCGTCCAGCGACAGGGCGACGATGGCGCGGGCCAGGCCCATGGCCCCGGCGTTGGCCTTCACGGCGCGCAGGGCCACCGGGTCGGCATCGATGAACACGGCCCGGTCGGCACCCCGCGACAGGGCCTCCAGCCCCAGGGCGCCGGTGCCGCAGAACAGGTCCAGCACGCCCAGGCCGTCGGCGCCGTCACCGGCCGGGTCGCCGCCTTCGATGCCGTGGGCCAGGATGTTGAAGATGGATTCCCGGGTGCGGTCCGACGTGGGCCGGCCGTCCCATTCCCGGGGCGCCTGCAGCTTCTTGCCGCGGAACCTGCCGCCGACGATGCGCATGTCAGGCTCCCGTCTTGCCGGACACTGTCTTTCCGGGCGCGGCCTTGCCGCGACGGCGCGCGCCGCCTTCCTTGGTGCCGCCGCCGCCCAGTTCGGCCCACACCTTGCCCAACTGGTCGCGCAGCACCCGGCGGGGCACTTCCTCCACCTGGCCGCGGTCGAGCTGGCCGATCTGGAACGGGCCATAGCCGGTGCGGATCAGCCGGTTCACGGTGATGTCCATGGCCGCCAGCACCTTGCGGATTTCCCGGTTCTTGCCTTCGGTCAGCACCACGGTCAGCCACATGTTGGCGCCCTGCACGCTGTCCACCTGGGCCTGGATGGGGCCGTAGCGCACGCCGTCCACCTCCATGCCCCGGGCCAGGCGGTCGCGCTGGGCGTCGCTCAGGCGGCCCATGGCCCGCACCCGATAGCGCCGCCGCCAGCCCGTGGACGGCAGTTCCAGGCGCCGCGCCAGTTCGCCGTCGTTGGTCAGCAGCAGCAGTCCTTCCGACGTCAGGTCCAGGCGCCCCACGGAAACCACCCGGGGCAGGTCCTCGGGCAGCTTGTCGAACACCGTGGCCCGGCCTTCCGGGTCCCGGTGGCTGGTGACCAGGCCCGACGGCTTGTTGTAGCGCCACAGGCGCGGCGGTTCCCGGTCCGGCAGGGGCTTGCCGTCCACCAGCACGGTGTCGGCGTCGGTGACGGTCACCGCCGGGGTGTCCAGCTTGCGGCCGTTCACCTTCACCCGGCCGTCGGCGATCCACCGTTCGGCCTCGCGGCGCGAGCACAGGCCGGCCCGGGCCAGCACCTTGGCGATGCGCTCGCCCTTTTCCCCGCCCTTGTCCTCGCCCTTGTCCGCGCTCATGATCCGCCCCCGGCGGCGCGCACCAGGCCGGCCAGGATCTTCCCGTCGCCGGCCGAGATCTCGAATTCCGGATGCCACTGCACGCCCAGGCAGAACGGCCGGCCCGGCACCTCCAGGCCCTCGATCACCCCGTCGGGGGCGGTGGCGTTGATCACCACCCCGGCCGGGCAGTCGGCGGCGGCCTGGTGGTGGGCGCTGTTGACCTCCAGGGTGTCGGCGTCCACCAGCATGTGCAGCAGGGTGCCGGGGGCGACGGCCACGGTGTGGCCGGCCTGGTCCCGCGGGTTGGGCTGTTCGTGGGCCAGGGCGCCGGGCACGGCGTCGGGGATGTGCTGGATCAGCGTACCGCCCAGGGCCACGTGCAGCAGCTGCTGGCCGCCGCAGATGCCCAGCAGGGGCATGTTGCGGGCCAGGGCGCCGCGCACCATGGCCAGCTCGAAGGCCGTGCGGTCGTCCTTGGTGGTCACGCTGGCGTGGCGTTCCGTGGCGCCGAACAGGGCCGGGTCCACGTCGAAGGCGCCGCCGGTGACGATCAGGCCGTCCAGGACGTCCAGGTAGGCCTCGAATAGGGCCGTCTCGTGGGGCAGCACCATGGGCAGGCCGCCGGCCCGGGCCACGGCGCCGGCGTAATTCTCGCGAAGGGCATACCAGGGGAACTTGGAATAGCCCCCGGCGCCCTCATGGTCGGCGGTGATGCCGATGATGGGTCTGGTCATGGGGCGGACCATAGGCCCCCCCAGAACGGCGTGCAAGATCGGCGCGCAACAACGGGGATGGCTTGACCGGCGGCGGGCCAGGCGGCACGGTGCCGCCATGACCGACGCACCTTCCCCCATGGCCCCCTTTCCCATGGCCCCGTCTCCCATGTCCTTGGCGCTCGATGTGGCCCGCGCCGCCGCCGCCCGGGACGAGGTGCCCGTGGGCGCGGTGGTGGTGGAGGCCGCCACGGGCCGAGTGCTGGCCGCCGCCGGCAACCGGGTAGCGGCCGACGCCGACCCCACGGCCCACGCGGAAATCCTGGCCCTGCGCCAGGCCGCGGCGGCGCGGGGCGAACCGCGCCTGCCCGACTGCGACCTGTACGTCACGCTGGAACCCTGCGCCATGTGCGCCGCCGCCATCTCCATGGCCCGCATCCGGCGCCTGGTGTTCGGCGCCTACGACCCCAAGGGCGGCGGCGTGGAGCACGGCCCCCGGTTCTTCCAGCAGCCCACCTGCCACCACGCGCCCGAGGTGGTGGGCGGGGTGATGGAATCGGCGGCGTCGGAGGTGCTGAAGGCGTTCTTCCGGGAGCGGCGGTAGGCAGGGCTTCGAGACGGGCCTGCGGCCCTCCTCAGCCCGAGGGTGGTGTTTGTTGCAAGGACCCGACCTCACCCTGAGGTGCGAGCAACGCGAGCCTCGAAGGGTCGGCGCCGCGTGGGCGGATCTACCCCTTGTGGTGCCCGCTGATCACCGCGTGGAGCGGCTTGGTGTCCTCGAACGTCTGCTGCTGCTCGGGGCTGGCCTCTTTCTGGAAGTCGCGCTTCCATGCGTCGTAGGTCATGCCGTAGACGATTTCCCGGGCCTCGTCATAGGACATCTCCTGGCCCCGTTCCTCGGCCGCCGCCCGGTACCACTTGGACAGGCAGTTGCGGCAGAAGCCGGCCAGGTTCATCAGGTCGATGTTCTGCACGTCGGTGCGCCGTTGCAGGTGTTCCACCAGGCCGCGGAAGGCGGCGGCTTCCACCTCGGTGCGGGTTTTGTCGTCCATGGGCGGGGTCCTCGTTGTTGATGGTCCGCCCTCCATATGGGGCGTGGACGATACCTTTCCAGGTCAGCGGTTGATGGCCCGCCAGCCGATGTCGCGGCGGCAGAAGCCTTCCGGCCAGTCGATGGCGTCGACGGCCGCATAGGCCTTGCGCTGGGCCTCGGCCACCGTGGCGCCGCGCGCCGTGATGCCCAGCACCCGGCCGCCGTTGGCGGTGACCTTGCCGCCCTTGGCCTTGGTGCCGGCGTGGAACACCACCACGTCCTCCATGGCTCCGGCGGCCTCCAGGCCCCGGATCTCGGAGCCCCGCTCGTAGTAGCCCGGATAGCCCTTGGTGGCCATGACCACCACCAGGGCGGCGTCGTCGTGCCATTCCAGGGTCACCTTGTCCAGGCTGCCCTCGGCGCAGGCCACCAGGGCCTCCAGCACGTCGGATTTCAGGCGCATCATCAGCGGCTGGCATTCCGGGTCGCCGAAACGGCAGTTGAATTCCAGCACCCGGGGGCCCTGTTCGGTGATCATCAGGCCGGCGTACAGCACGCCCTTGTAGGGATGGCCTTCCTCGGCCATGCCCTGGATCACCGGCATCACCACCTTTTCCATGATGCTGTCGATCAGCTCCTGGGTCACCACCGGGGCCGGGGTATAGGCGCCCATGCCGCCGGTGTTGGGGCCCTCGTCGCCGTCGCCCACGGCCTTGTGGTCCTGGGCCGACACCAGGGGCAGGGCGTGGGTGCCGTCCACCAGGGCGAAGAAGCTGGCCTCCTCGCCGGGCATGAATTCCTCGATGATCACCTCGTCGCCCGATTCCCCGAAGGCGCGCTCGATCATGATGTGGTCGATGGCGGCGAAGGCCTCGTTGTTGTTGCGGCACACGATCACGCCCTTGCCGGCGGCCAGGCCGTCGGCCTTCACCACCAGGGGCGCGCCCTTGCGCAGGATGTATTCCTTGGCCGCCTCGGGCTCGTCGAACACGGCGTATTCGGCCGTCGGCACCTCATAGCGGGCCAGCAGGTCCTTCATGTAGCCCTTCGAGCCCTCGATGTTCGCCGCCTGGGCGCTGGGCCCGAAGGCCGGAATGCCCTGGGCCTTCAGCCTGTCCACCAGGCCCGCCACCAGGGGCTTTTCCGGGCCCACCACCACGAAGTCGATCTCCTTGCGCCTGGCGAAGTCCACCAGGCCCGACACGTCGTCCTCGGCGATGGCCACGCACTCGGCCACGTCGGCGATGCCCGCGTTGCCCGGCGCGCAGTAAAGCTGGTCGCAGTTCGGTGACCGGGCGATGGCCCAACACAGGGCGTGCTCGCGCCCGCCGCCTCCGACCACCAGAACCTTCATGTCACCGTTCCCTCATGTTGGCGTTCCCGTGCCGGCCCTTGCCCGCCCCGCGCGGACGGGGGAGACTGGCACCGCGCTTTCGTATCATAGATGTTGCTTCGGATGACTCAACACCCGGCTGACACCCAGCACAACCTGCCCGTCCTGACCGTGGGCGAGGTCTCGCAGGAGATCAAACGCACGATGGAGGACCGGTTCCGCCATTTGCGCGTGCGGGGCGAGATTTCCGGCTTCAAGCGGGCCGCCTCGGGCCACCTGTACTTCAAGCTGAAGGACGCCGACGCGGTGCTGGACGCCGTGTGCTGGCGCGGCCAGGCCGGACGCCTGGCGATTCGCCCCGAGGACGGCATGGAGGTGATCGCCACCGGCCGGGTAACCACCTATCCGGGCCGCTCGTCCTACCAGATCGTGGTCGATTCCCTGGACCTGGCCGGCGAGGGCGCGCTGCTGAAGATGCTGGAGGACCGGCGCCGCCGCCTGGCCGCCGAGGGCCTGTTCGACGCCGAGCGCAAGCGCCCCCTGCCCCACCTGCCCCGGGTCATCGGCGTGGTCACCTCGCCCACCGGGGCGGTCATCCGCGACATCCTGCACCGCCTGCACGACCGCTTCCCCACCCGGGTGCTGGTGTGGCCGGTGCTGGTCCAGGGCACCGGCGCGGCCGAACAGGTGGCGGCGGCCATCCGCGGCTTCAACGCCCTGCCCCCCGACGGTCCCGTGCCGCGCCCCGACCTGATCATCGTCGCCCGGGGCGGCGGCAGCCTGGAAGACCTGATGGCCTTCAACGAGGAGGCCGTGGTGCGCGCCGCCGCCGACAGCGCCCTGCCCCTGATCTCCGCCGTGGGGCACGAGACGGACACCACCCTGATCGACCATGCCGCCGACCTGCGCGCCCCCACGCCCACGGCGGCGGCGGAGCTGGCCGTGCCTGTGCGCCGCGAGCTGCTGGCCCAGGTGCTGGACGACGGGGCCCGCCTGGAAGCCGCCATGGCCCGCCTGATGGACGGCCACCGCCTGCGCCTGACCGGCCTGGCCCGGGGCCTGCCGGACCCGCGCCGCCTGGCCGAAACGGCGGCCCAGCGCCTGGACGACTGGAGCGAGCGCCTGGCCAACGCCCTGGCCGCCGGGCTGGACCGGCGCCGCCAGCGCCTGGCGTCCCTGTCCCCGCCCAGCCCGCGCCACCGCCTGGACCGGGCCCGGGAGCGCCTGGCCGGGGAATCCCGGGCCCTGGGCATGGCCGCCGGACACCTGCTGGTGCGCCGCCGCGACCGCCTGGAGCGCCTGTCGGGGTTGCTGGACAGCTATTCCTACGAACGGGTGCTGGAACGGGGCTTCGCCCTGGTCAGCGACGCCGTCGGGCAGCCCGTCACCCGGGCCAAGGGCCTGAAGGCGGGGCAGGACCTGTCGATCCGTTTCGGCGACGGCAGCCGCGCCGTGCGGGTGACCGGCGGTGCCGCGCCCAAGCCCGCCCCCCCGGCCCGCAAGCCCCGCCGCGATCCCGATGACCAGGGAGACCTGTTCTGATGCGCTGTCTGCTTGCCCTGGTCATCCTGCTGGCCCTGGCCGCCCCCGCCCACGCGGCGGCGCCGGCCGCCCCCACCTTCGACCGCACGCCCCGGCAGGGCGCCCTGCTGGTGGGCACCACCACGCCGGGCAGCCGGGTGCTCCTGGGCCGGGACAACCTGCGCACGGACGACGCCGGGCGCTTCCTGCTGGCCCTGGACCGCGACGCCCCGGCCCACGTGGCCCTGCGCATCGTCGGCCCCGACGGCACCGAAGGCACCTTCGACCTGGCCGTGGCGCCCCGGGCCTGGAAGGTGGAGCGGGTGAACGGCCTGCAGCCCAAGAAGGTGACGCCCGACCCCGAACACCTGAAGCGCATCCGCGCCGAGGGCGCCCTGATCGCCCAGGCCCGCCGGCGGGACAGCGCCGCCGCCCGGGTGCCCGCCGCCTTCGCCTGGCCGGTCACCGGGCGCATCTCGGGCGTGTTCGGCAGCCAGCGGGTGCTCAACGGCCAGCCCCGCAGCCCCCACCGGGGCCTGGACATCGCCGCCCCGCCGGGCACCCCCGTCCGGCCCATGGCGCCGGGGGTGGTGTCGCTGGTCCACCCGGACATGTTCTACACCGGCCGCACGGTGATGGTGGACCACGGCTTCGGTCTGGCGTCGGTCTACGTCCACATGCGCGACATCGCCGTCACCGAGGGCCAGAAGGTGGATGCGGATACGGTGATCGGCACCGTGGGCCAAAGCGGCCGGGCCACCGGGCCCCACCTGCACTGGGGGGTCAGCCTGTTCGGCACCCTGGTGGACCCGGCGGGCCTGGTGGGGCCCATGCCTCAAGAGGGCCAGTAGGGAAAAGGCCGGCATGGGGCGGCGCGAACGCCTCGCATCCACAACGCCATTGAAATCTCCCACCTGGCAGGTATACTATTCACCTTCGATCCTTTGGATGAGGAGCGGACCATGCGTATCACCATTGCGACGGTACTGACCGTTGCGTTCACCGTGGGGCTGGCGGCGCAAAGCCTGGCCTGTGATTTCCACGGCAAGGCCCATTCCGTGATGCTCCCGACGCAGCAATCCGTGGCGGATACTTCCTCCACCGTCGTCGTGGTCCCCGGCAAGGGGGGCTGAGGCCCCTCGGGCCACTAGGGTTTCCTTCTTTCCAATTCTGGCCGCCCCTCGGGGCGGTCTTTTTTTGATTCCGGGTGGCCTCCGGGGGGTGGTATGACCTCGGCCCATGGACACCTCCGCCCCCAAGCCGAAAGCCCGCTGGACGCGCGTCGTCGCCATCAATCTGGCGCTGCTGCTGGCCGGGCTGCTGGTGGCCGAGGCGGTGTTCGGCGGCTGGTTCTTCGGCCGCGACTACGGCGCCCTGGTGGTGCCGCGCAACGTCGCGCGCCAGTTCGACGTCCAGGGCCTGTACGGCGGCGGCACCAGCCAGTACCGGCGCGACGGGCACGGCCTGCGCGGCACCTACGCCGACCCGGGGGCCATCGACATCCTGGCCATCGGCGGCTCCACCACCAACGAGCTGTTCATCACCGAGGGCCGGACCTGGACCGACGTGCTGGCCCAAACGCTGACCCAGGCCGGGCGCCCCACCACGGTGGTCAACGCCGGGGTGGACGGCCAGTCCACGGTGGGCAACATCAAGGATTTCGAGCTGTGGTTCCCCCGCATCCCCGGCCTGAAGCCGCGCTTCGTGCTGGTCTACACGGGGGTCAACGACCTGGCCCTGGCGCGCTCCGGCCACCTGGCCAAGCAGGACCACATGGTCAACCAGCGCCGCCAGTTGAAACAGGTGCTGATGAACAACAGCGCCCTCTACACCGCCTTCCGCAACATCCGCGGCATGCTGCGGGCCCGCCGGGCCGACCTGGTGCACGGGGCCGTGTCCTACGCCGGCGCCACCTGGGTGCCGGTGGAGGCCCCGCCCGTCCCCGACCCGGCCCTGGCGCCGGAACTGGACGCCTACGCCGACCGCCTGGAAACCCTGATCGGCCACATCCGCGCCCTGGGCGCCAAGGCCATCCTGGTGACCCAGCACAAGGGCGGCTACCGCATCAGGGAGGGGCGCCTGTACGGCCGCCAACAGCCCGACGGCACCGTGGACACGGGCGACTATGCGGACCTGATGGCCATGAACGCCCGCACCCTGGCCGTGTGCCGGGCCCAGGGCGCCCTCTGCATCGACCTGGCGTCGGACCTGGCCTTCGGCGACGGCGACTTCTACGACGGCCTGCACACCACGCCCCAGGGCTCGGCCAGGATCGGCCGCTACCTGGCGGAAAAGCTGCGGCCGGTGGTGGAGTAAGGGGCGAAGCGCCTGCCGCTTTCGGCGGAGGTCGCGGAAAAAAAGTGACGGGAAATGCGGGAACGCCGGGCACCCGTCCCTAGCGCACCTGCTCCAGACTCCAGTTCAGGTTGGTGGTGGGCGGCAGGGCGCGGGCGTGGACCAGCTCCATGCGCACGTCGCCGTCCAACCGGCGCGGGATGCCGAACCGCAACAGGCCCGACCGGGTGCGCCATTCCCACAGGCGCACGAAGGTGCCGTTGCGCAGGTTGGCCTTCAGGTTGGCGTCGAACGCGCCGTCCTCCACCACGTTGGTGGGCGGGCCGTAGATCTTCAGCAGCTGGTCGCGCACGTCGGCGAATTCGCGCATGGTGTTGGCCGGCACCGTGGTGTCGCGGAAGTCGATGACCAGCACGGCCTCGGCCAGGCGCCCGTCGGCGTGGCGCAGGGCCAGGCGCTGGCGGTTGTCGATGCCGTCCAGCAGCGGCGTCTCGTAGACCATCACCCCGGCCTGGGGCGAGCCGCCGCGGATGCCGGCGCTGGCCAGGGCCGCCTGCACGTCGGCCAGGGGATCGCCGGGCACCAGGTTGCGCAGGTCGGCGGCGTCGGCGGGGCTGAGCGACACCGGCGTCACCCCGCGCACCGGCGCCCCGCCCAGGCCGGCATCCAGTTCCGACTGGGCGGGCTTGTTGTAGTTGAAGGTCCAGTACAGGCCGATGCGCACCGAGTTGGTGGATTCCCCCGGCGCCCGGTCGCGGCTCAGGTAGTCGCTTTCCAGGCGCAGGGTGTGGGGGCCGGTGTTGTAGGCGTAGTTGACGCCCAGGCTGTGTTCCCGCAGGTCCGACACGCCCAGGGACCGGGCCTCCTGCAGCAGCATGGCGGCGCGGCCGCCCAGGCTGTGTTCGTCGTGGCGCAGGTTGACGGCCACCGACGGGTTCCAGTCGTGGCTGGTGGTGCCGTTGCCGTGCACCCGGCGCACCAGCATGCCCGGCGTGACGACACCCTTCCAGTCGCCCAGGGCGATGGCCCGATCGGCGCTCAGGCTGGCCTGGCGGGTCAGCCGGTTGGTCAGGGCGGCGGCCCGGTCCATGTCCTGCTGCACCAGCAACCCGGCGCGGCCGGTCCAGCCTTCGCTCAGGTTCATGTTCATGTTGGCGTTGAACACCCGGGTGCGGATGACGGTGCTCTTGCTGGTGGTCCGGGTGTTGCGCTCGTAAACATCGACCACGCCGGACAGGGCCAGGTCCGGGTGGGATTGGGCCAGGAACGGGCCCGACAGGGTGGCGCCCAGGGTTTCGCTTGTGGTGGGGTTGTTGGATTCGATCTGGTCGCCGAACCGGGTCCAGCGGCCGCGCAGGCGCAGGCCGTTGTCGAACCGCCAGGTGCCGTGGGCCTCCAGCCCGCTGTGGTCCGGCGACACGATGGCCCCGGCCGGGGCGTAGTCCTTGCCGTAGTGCTCATAGCGCAGGCGGTAGGACAGGGGCAGCGCCGTGCTGCTGCCCTTCAGCTGCAGGAATTCGCCCTTGTCGCGCTGGTCCTGGTCCAGGCTGGCGAAGCCGGTGCGGTTGTGGTCGCCGCGGAAGTACGACAGCTCCCCTTCCAGGGTCAGGTCCTCGGTCCACAGAGTGAAGTCCTTCTCGCCGGCCAGGCTGACCACCCCCTGGGTGCGCTCGGGCGTGAACGGCGCCGGCACGCTGTCGCGCCTGTTGAACACGCCATTGACGACCCAGCTGCCGAAGCGGTTGTCGGCCACCAGCCACGAGGCGCCGGCATAGGTGTCGGAGTCCCAGTCCCCCGACACCCACGAAGCCTTGCCCGACCCGGCGAACAGGTTGATGGAATGGAACTGGCGGGCGCCGTTCAGGTCCGGCTGGAATTCAAGCTGCGCGCCCTTCACCGAACGCTGCATGGTGCGCAGGCTGTAGTCGGCGAAGAAGTCGCCGGCCTCCATGCGGAAGGGAATGTCGCCGTCGCCCTTCTCATAGCGCAGGTTGATGCGCTCGGGGATCAGGGCCCGTTCCCGCGACCGGTAGCTGGATCCGTTCCACAGGCCCGACAGCTGGAAATTGAAGGTCTCGTAGGGCGAATAGACCCGGCCCATGGACAGGCTGAATTCGTCGTAGGGATGGGCTCCGTCGAAGCGGTAGGGGCCCAGGGCGGCCTTGTCCTCGAAGGTGTCGTAAAGCTCCACGGCCAGGGTGTTCTCGAAATCCACGGTCCAGCCGGCCAGCTGCTGGCGCATCAGCCAGGCGTCCACGGCGTCCAGCTGGGCCATCACCGGGTCCAGGGGTGATTGGGCCCCGGCCGGCCAGGGGGACAGCAGCGACGCGACGACCAGGATCCCCAGCCGCCTCACCGCCGGAACTCCTGGCGGATCTCCACCACCACCTCAAGGTCGGAATCGAAGGTGCTGGCCTGGCCGCCCTCGCGGCTGGTCAGGCGGGTGCGGACCCGGGCCAGGACGTCGCTGACCAGGGTCGCCTCGCGGTCGGTACCGTCGTTGGCCGCCGCCTCGATGCGCTGGGTCAGGGTCTGGATGCCCTGCACGGCGATCACTTCCAGCCGCGACTGGCGCGAGAACCGGTCCTGGATGGTTTCCTCCAGGCTCTGGGCCTGGTTGAAGGCGGGGCTCAGGGTGGAGGCGAAGTCGGCCGTGTTCCACTTGGACACGATGTCGCGGATGATGGGTTCGGCCACGGCCCGGGGCACGGGGCGCATCTCGATGCCCGGGAACAGGCGTCCGGCCTCGGCCGACGACAGCCTGGGCACCCCGGGAATGGCGTTCAGCTTGTCCAGCTTGGGGCTGCTGATGCGGTTGGCGCGGCGGAACTCGGCCCCGTCGGCACCGCCCCGGGGCACGGCCACCAGGGGCGCCGCCACCAGGGCCAGCAGGCCCACGGCCAGCCCCCCATGGAGAAGGCGCTTCAGGCCGGCGCGGGCGGGCTGCGAAGGGGCCATGGCTCAGTTCCCGATCCGCTGGAAGCTTTCGAAGGTGATGACCCCCGGCGCGCGGCTGACGACCAGGCGGAAGGTGCCCGGCGGCCCGAAGATCACGAACTGGCTGCCCGGCACGGGGTTTTCGTGGTTGAAGGGCTGGATGGTGGTCAGGTCTTCGGTGTTGCATTCGAAGAAGCCGGCGCCGCCCGGCGTGTTCAGCGGATGCAGGATGAAATCACCCGTCTCGGTGATGGTGAAGTGCAGGTCCGATTCCCCCGGGCAGGACTGGACGATGGGGAAGATGCCCGACGGCGTGGGCGGCTGGCTGGACTCGCTGTAGGGATCGAAGCCCTGCAGCAGGCGCGAGCGCACCAGTCGGCCCGAGGCCGGCCCGGCGGGGCGGAAAGGCCCGCCCAGGATGTCCGGCCCGCCCGGTCCCGGAGTCAGCAGGCCCTGGTCACCGGGGGCGCCGCCGCCGGGTCCGCCCGGGCCCGGGATCAGGTCGCCGAACAGGTCGTTGACCTCGCCCGGCGGCGCGAAGCGGGTGCGGGGCGCGGTGTCGAAACTGTCGGTGAAGGCCTGCTCGTTGCGCTGGGTCAGGGTCACGGCGCCGCCCCGGTTGGACACGAATTCCCGGCCCAGGTGGCCGTCGCGGGGGTGCTGCAGGTTGGTGGCGGTGGAAAACTGGCCCGGCGGTCGCACGTTCAGGGCCACGGCCGTGCCGCGGATGCCCACGCTCATCACCGGGGTGCGGATGGTCATGCCCTGGGCGTTGCGCTTGGCGATGGAACCGGCCAGGAACACGAAGGTGCCCTCCACGGCCGTGAACAGGGCCGATCCGCCGCCGCCGCCGCCGTCCAGCACCATCTGGTCCAGCACCAGCGAGGCGTTCTCGCCCACCGTCACCTCGGTGTCGTCCAGCATGGCCAGCACGGCCTTGGCGTTCAGGCCCGTCTGCACCACGTCGCCGCCGAACAGGGAGTCGCCGGCGGCCAGGGCCGTGGCGCTGCCGCCGCGCAGGGCCTCCACGGCGCCGGTCACCTGGACCACCGTGCCCACCGGCGACGCCGACTGGGCGGCGGCCGGCCCGGCGGCCAGGGCCAGCAGGATGAACAGGGTCAGCAGGAACAGAAGGATGGGCGGAAGGATGGGCACAGGGATGGCCCGGCCCGGCCGGTGCGCATGGGCCACGGCGGACTGGTTGCGGGCATCCCCACGACGCGGCCGAATGACGGGTTGGCCGTTCACCCCTTTGTACCCCTACCCCGACGCCGTTGTTCGGCTGGTGGTCGTTGTTGTGGTTGTTGTGGCGCCCCCCGGCGCGATTCGGTCCTTATGGGGTCCGTTGGCCGGAAAGGATAGGGGAATCGCGGATTCCGTTCAAGAAAACCCGTTTAAGCACCGAAATCGTTGAGGATTTCCAGAATCCGCTTGGCCATGTCCTCGGGTGCGATGCCGTGGGCGAACTTCACCAGGAACTGCCCGTCGGGCCCCATCAGGTAGGTGGAGGCCGTGTGGTCGATGGTGTAGTTGTCGGGCTCGGCCCCCGGTTCGCGGACAATCTGGTACTGCACCCGGTAGCCTTCCGTCAGCCGGTCGATCATTTCCTGGCTGCCGGTCAGGCCCAGCAGGCGCGGATGGAAGTAGGCCACGTAGTCGGCCAGGTGGGCCGGCGTGTCGCGCAGCACGTCCACGGAAATGAACATGGGCTGCACCACGTCGCCCCGGTCGCCCAGGATGTCCATGGCCTCGGCCATGGTGGACAGGCCCGTGGGGCACACGTCGGGGCAGAAGGTGTAGCCGAAGTAGATCAGCATGAACCGGCCGCGGAAGTCCTCGTCGCGGACGATGTTGCCGTGGTGGTCGTACAGCACCCAGCGCCCGCCGATGCCGCCCTGGTATTCGGCCCGCGCCCGGTCCATTCCGCCCGCGGCCAGCAGGACGCCCGCCACCATCGCCATGCCCAGGAAGCGCAGAAGCCGTTTCGCCGTCATTCCTCGTTCTCCTCCATGTCCCTGACCAGCCGGAATCCGGTGTCGTCGCTGTGGCGCGACGGGAAATCCCGCCACTTGTTGGCCGATCGCATCTCCTTGGGCGGGAAGCTCCAGGCACCGCCGCGGATCACCCGCTTGCCGCAGCCGGCGGCCTTTTCCCGCGACGTTCCGTCCCCGGGCGCGCCGGCCATGGAATCGTGGTAGCAGTCGGCCATCCAGTGGAAGACGTTGCCGGCCATGTCGTACAGGCCGAAGGGGTTGGGGCGATAGCGGCCCACGGGGGCCGTCTTCTCGCCGTCCCACAGGCCGCCGCAGCCGGCGCAGTTGGCCCGCTCGCCCGTGGGGTCCTCGCCCCACCAGAAGGTGGTCGCGGTACCGGCCCGCACGGCGTATTCCCATTCCGCCTCGGTGGGCAGGCGATAGCGCCGGCCGGTGCGCTCGCTGATCCACCGGGCATAGGCCTGGGCTTCCTCCCACGACACGTTGATGACCGGGCGGGCACCCCGGCCCCAGCCGCTGTCGTCGGGCGGCGCCACGCCGGTGGCGGCGCAGTAGCGGTCGTAGTCCTCGAAGGTCACCGGGTGCAGGGCCATGGCGAAGGGCCGGGCCAGGGTGACGTCCAGGGCCGGATGTTCGTCGAAGTCCCCCACCCCCTCGTCCGAGCCCTGGCGGAAGGTGCCGCCGCGCAGCACCACCATGCGCGGCCCCGGGGTGCCGTCGCGCAGCGTGTCGCGCAGCTCGCGCATCGGGCGCAGGTCGCCGGCCAGGGCCGGGCCCGTGCCGGGCGCCGCGCCCAGCTGCACCGTGCGCAGGTCATGGGGCGCCACGGTCAGGGTGTCGGCGTGGGCCACGGCGATGTCCAGCCCGCCGCCCATCAGCTCGCCGCGCCCATAGCGGCCCGGGGTGTTGTAGCTCAGGCGCAGGCGCACCGGGCCGTCGTCGCCCTCGCTGTCCAGGTCGATGGCGCGCAGGCCGCGGCGCGGCACCAGGGCCAGGCCGTCGCCGGTGCGGGCCATCAGGTCGGACGTCAGCAGCCGGCCCCGGAACCGGTCGTCGTTGCGCATCTCGAACAGGTCCGGCGCCGGCGCGGCGGCGGCCGGCAGGCGCAGGGGGGCGAAGGCGATGTCGGTGATGTCGTCCAGGGCCACGGGCAGGGTGGGGTCCAGGACGCGCAGCACCGTCACCCGCCGTTCCGCCAGGCGGCCGCTGAAGCGGCTGCCGTCGTGGGTCCACAGGCGGTCGGGCGCGTCGCGGCCGCGGCCCACCTGCAGGCGCGCCACCCGGCCATAGGGCAGCGCCACCGTGCCCCAGGGGGTTTCCATGGTGAACTGCTCCTGGGCCACCACGCCCTGGTAGATCTCGCCATTGCGCAGCGTGACCACGTCGCCCGCGCCGCGCCCTTGGGCCATGGCCGCATCATCGGCCAGGGCTCCGGCCAGCAGGGCCGGGATCACGCCCCGCAAGATCACGGCTGTGCGGCGCCGTGCCGTTGTGCTACCGATCATGACACCACCCCCCTTGTGAACGTCTTGCGGGCCGCGCCCATGGAACGCACCGTCGAAAAGGTCCTGCCCGGATACACGGCCGAACAGCTGTTCGCCGTGGCCGTGGACGTGGAGCGGTACCCCACGTTCCTGCCCAACTGCGTGGCGGCGCGGGTGCTGCGCGACGACGGAGACCGCCAGCTCGTGGACAACCTGTTCCGCATCGGCCCCTTCCGTACCCGGTTCACCACCCGCACCCAGTTCGTCCCGCCCCGGTCCATCGACACCTGGGCCGTGGACGGCCCGGTGCGCGACCTGCGCTTCGCCTGGCGGTTCCAGCCCGTGGACGGCGGCTGCCGGGCCACCTTCACCATCGGCCTGGGCGTCATCGGCGCGGGCCTGGGGGCCCTGCCCGCCGGACGCTTCGTGCGGCGCCTGATGGACGACACCGAAGCCCGCATCCTGACCGCCTTCCAGGAACGGGTGGCCGAACTCTATTCCCCCGGCCTGGGCACGGGGGATTCGGCGATCCCGTCATCCAGCGTCGACAAATAGGCCAGCAGGTCCCGCACCTCGTCGGCGGTGCGCTCTTCGAACAGCGTTTCCGTGTCGCGGTGCTCGCGCTCGTAGGCCTGGAACTGCTCGATCTGCTTGCGCAGGTAGGTGCTGAACTGGCCGGCCAGCAGCGGCGCCTTCTCGTGGCCGTAGCCGTCGGCGCCGTGGCACTTGGCGCAGGCCCGGTCATACAGCGCCCGGCCCGCCGCCACGTCGCCCTCGGTCTTGGGGATCTGCAGCACCTGCTTGGCCTGGTTCAGGCGTTCCAGCCCGTCCATGGCGGCATCGGCCGGGGGCAGGCGCGTCTTCAGGCGCAGGCTGCGCAGGTAGGCGGCCACGTGGACCACGTCGTCGTCGGGCAGTTCCCGGTCGGTGGCGTAGGGCAGCATGGGGATGTTGGTGCGCACCCGGCGCTTGAAGTCGCGGATCTGATCCAGGGTGTAGTCCACGGGCATGCCGGCCAGGCGCGGATAGACGCCCTGGCCCCCGCCCTGGCCGTTGATGCCGTGACAGGGGGCGCAGACCTCGTAGATCTCGGCCCCCAGGCCCAGGTCCGGGGCGGCCCTGGCCGGGGCCGCCGAACCGGCGGCCAGCAGGGCGGCCGTGAAGGCCAGGCGCCTCACGGCAGGTCGCCCCGGCGGAACAGCAGGAACCCGCCGGCGGCGCAGAGCGTGCCGACGAAGATGGGATAGAGCACCCCGTAGACCAGGTAGCCGGCGCGCCCGAAGGCATCCAGGATGACGAAGGCGGCCGGTCCCATGAGCACCAGCTCGGGGTCGAACAGGGCCATGGAGGCGGTGCGGAACACCTGCATGGGGTTGGCCAGGGCGATGCCCACCACCAGCTCCGGCGGCGCCTGCTCGCGCACCATGATGCCGATCAGCACCAGGTCCAGGAACAGCAGCAGGGTCAGCCACACCACGAAGGCCGTGCCCTGGGCCACGTCGGGCGAGCGGGCCAGGCTGGAGATCAGCATGCCGATGCCCAGGAAGCACCAGGACAGCGAGAACAGCAGCAGCACGTTGAAGCCGAAGGCCTGCCACGGCACCGCGTAGCCGGCGATGGCGCCCCAGGCCATGGCCAGGGCCACGGCGGCGAACACGGGCACGAACACGGCCACGAAGCGCCCGGTGATCTTGCCCCAGTACCAGGCCCCCAGGCCCACGGGCAGGGACAGCAGGTATTCGAACACCCCCGCTTCCCGGTCGCCGGCCACGGACCGCACGGTGGTGATCAGGATGAACACCGGCAGGATGGCCATGCACACCTGGATGTAGACGATGAGCAGGCGGCTGAGGCCGGTGAACCCCATGACCCGGGACTCGGTCAGCCCGGTGACCAGCAGCAGCACCAGCACCCCGCCGAACACCAGGGCGTAGATCAGGAACCAGCGGGCGCGCAGGGATTCGGCGATGTCCAGGCGGGCGGACTGCAGCAGGCCCATCATGACGCGCGCTCCTGTCGTCTGTCCTGGCTTCCGGGCACGGGGCAGATGTGGTTGGGGGCGTTGGACAGAATGCGGCCGGTCAGGTCCTCGAACCGCAGGGCCGTGTCGGTCTTTTCCGTGCCGGCGGCGTAGTTGTAGGCCATGGGGCTGGCCGGCCCGGGGGTGAACCAGGCCTCTCGCGCATCCAGCCACGCCACCTTGTCGCGCGTGCTGGCATGGTCGGCCACCCAGATTTCCGTTTCCGCGTCGCCGGCCCAGGGCTGGTCGTTCAGCCAGTTGATGGCGCAGCCGATGTCGTCGAAGACGTACAGCTTGCGCTTGGGCCCGCCGCGCACCTGGGCGACGAAATGGGGGTCGCTGATCATCATGCGGCACAGCTCGCACACGTCGCGGTCCCAGTGGATGGCGCCGGGGCCGGTCTGGGGCCCGTCGTCGCAGGCGGCCAGGGGCGCCACGGCGGCGGCGGCGATCAGGCCCAGCACGGCGCGGCGGCTCGGCCCATGGCCATGGCGGCAGCGGCAGGTCATGGCAGGGCCCTCCGCGGGGCGTCGGCATGGGCGGCGTCGGCCATGGTGACCCCGGCCAGCACGCCGGCATAGCGCGACAGCACGCCCAGGAAGCGCAGGCGATCCGGCCCCGCCACCTGGCCCTGCCAGGCCCGGCCGCCGCCCACGTCGGCGAAGCCCCAGTCGGCCAGGACCTTGGCGAAGGCCGGCTCGACCCGCGACAGGGTGACGGTGCAGTCCAGGCGGCTGGCCATGTCCACGGCGTCGGCCACGTGGTCGTCCAGCACCACCCGGCCCCGGTCCAGCTCCACCACCCGGTTGACCAGGGCGGCCACCTCGTCCAGGCGGTGCGACGAGATGAGCATGGCCGAGCGGTTGGCCCGGTCGGCCAGCAGGTCGAAGAACACCTTGCGGGATTCCGGGTCCAGGTTGGCGGCCGGCTCGTCCATCACCAGCACGTCGCAGTCGCGGCCCAGGGCGATGCCGATCAACAGCTTCTGCTTCTGTCCGCCCGACAGCTTGACGAACGGCTGGCGGAGGATCTGGTCCACCTCCAGCCCCAGGGCGGCGGCCACGTCCAGCATGGCCTGGGGCCGCGATCCGCTGACCTTGGCGGCGAACCGCACCAGCTCGCCCACCGGCATCTTCAGGGGCGGCGGAAGCTGCGGCACGAAGCCCACGGCGCGCAGCACCTCGCGGCGGTGGCGGCGTGGGTCGCGGCCGCCGATGGCCACCGTGCCGGCGTGCACGTATTCGCCCAGCAGGCAGCGGATCAAGGTGGTTTTGCCGGCCCCGTTGGAGCCCACCAGGGCCACCCGGTCGCCGGTGGCGAAATCCAGGTCCACGGAATCCAGCACCGGCCGCCGGCGGAAGGTCTTGGAGACGGAGCGGAAGCGGATCAGCGGCGCGGTGTCGGGGGACGCGGTCATGCCAGGCCTACAACAGCTTGTTCAGGCCGCGGACCTCGAAGGCCAGGGACCCGGTGGGGCACACGTCGATGCACATGCCGCAGCGCGTGCAGTCGGGCCCCAGCCCCTGGGCCACCTTGGCGGCGTGGCCGCGCTTGGTCACTTCCAGCACGTGGGGAACCATGCACACCTTGCGGCAATCGCCTTCGTGCAGGCAATTCACGATGTCGTATTTCACGTGCACCGGCGAGGTGGTGCCGACGATGCCATAGGTCAGGCCGATGGGGCACACGTAGCGGCACCAGGCCCGGCGCGACACGAAGATCTCGAACACCAGCAGGGCCAGCACCCACAGCAGGGCCAGGCCGGGCCCGTAGATGAGGGCGCGGCTGAGGATGCCCACGGGGGACACGGCCTCGAACACCGTGTAGCCGGTGACCAGGGCCAGCACCACGAACACCACGTACAGCACGGTGCGGGTGCCCCGGTGCAGGGGCAGGTCCACCACCATCTTCATCTTGACCAGCTTCAGGTGGATCATTTCCGCCCATTCGGCCAGCAGGTGGTAGGGGCAGACCCAGGAACAGAAGGTGCGCCCGCCCAGCGCCCACCACAGGATGAACACGGTGACCGTGCCGATCAGCAGGTTGATCAGCACTTCCTTGAAGGCCAGCATCACCTGCAGCGCGGCGTTCAGGTCGGCGAAGTGGAAGCCGAACACCCGCGACGCGGTGAGCGACCCCTCGATGAGCTGCACGTCCCACTGGAACGAGGCGACGAACAGCAGGTTGACGACGATGATCGAGAACCAGCGCCAGTTCCGCCACTTGTGGGACGACTTGGCATCGTGTTCGGCCTTCAGCTTGGCCCGCCGTTCCTTGGTCGTGCCCTTGGCGAACTTGGCCTCCATGATGGCCGCGGCTTCCGGGTCCACCTGGTCGTTTTCCAGGCGGCCGCCCGGTTCGCGTCCCAGCATCATGGCGATGGACGACATCATGCCCATGTCACAGGTCCCCATACCGCAGGCGTTCGACGACGACGATGGCCGGCGGATCCACCGGGCACATCATCTCGCATACGCCGCAGCCCACGCACTTGTCGAACACCACCGGGTCGCCGCGCAGGTCGCTCAGGTCCAGGTTCAGGCGCTCGATGGTGATGGCGCCGTCGATGGGGCATTCCCGGGCGCACAGGTCGCACAGGTCCAGGTCGTAGGGGTGGTCGGTGACCGGAATGGGCGTCCAGCGGTCCACCTCCATGTAGCGCAGCTTGCCGTCGAAGTCGGTGCCCCGGGCCGTGCCCTTGATGCCCTCGCCGCGCCGGGCCAGGCAGGCGTTGGGGCGGGTCACCCGGGCCAGGCCCATGGTCACCTGCTCCTTGCGGTCGATCTCGTGGGTCAGGGCGCCGGTGGGGCAGGCCAGCACGCACTGCACGGCGTCGCACGAGAAATCGCAGGCCTGGTCGCGGGCCCCCACGAAGGGCACGCCCACGCCGAAGCCCTCGTCCAGGTCGCCCAGCTTGATGGCCTCCACGGGGCACACCTGCACGCACTGGCCGCACTTGATGCAGGCGGCCAGGAAGTCGTCCTCGTCCAGGGCGCCGGGCGGGCGCAGGCGCTTGGTCCAGGCCTTCTTCACCGGGAAGAAGCCCAGCATGGCGGCGCCGACCACCGTGCCGCCGAAGAACACCGAACGGATGAAGGCCCGCCGGGCGGCGCGGGCGCGCCGCGACGGCACCTTGGCCGGAGGGGACGTGTTGGTGTCGCTCATCATTCCTTGTCCTTGTAGACCCGCCCCTTCAAGTTGAAGGGATCGATGCGCCCCTCCCCTTCGTCGTCATCGGCCCGGCCTGCCCCGGCGGCATCGACGTCGGGCCGCTCGGCCACCCGGGGGCCGTCGGCCCGCATCTTCGGCTTGTCGTCCCGCAGCAGCAGGATCGGCTCGGAAAACGGGGCCAGCCGCTCCAGGAAGTCGATCAGGGTCAGCGACGGGGCGGCGCGGAAGAAGCTGGCATGGGGCACGTCCATCCAGATGCGGTCGGCGTAGACCCGCATTTCGTGGGGCGTGTCGCCCACCCCGTCGCCGTCCCGGTCGAAGCCCCGGTAGTCGTCCCAGTGGTTGCCGGCCCAATCGTTGCGCGCCGCCGAGGCCTTGGCGTTGACCGAAACCTGAACGTAATTGCTTTCGAAGATGTTGTCGCGCAGGACGTTGCCGGTCCAGTCGTTGTGGAACAGGATGCCGATGGAATTGAAGGCGATGCGGTTGTCGTACATGCGGTTCAGGGTGTCGGGCTGGAACGGCGACACGTCGGTGTAGATGCCGGTGGCGCAGTACACGATGTCGTTGCCGGCGATGGTCACGTCGCTGGATTCCTTCAGCCCCACGCCCATGCCCGTGGCCCCCTGGCCGTGGGAGATGTGGTTGTCGCGCACCACCACCCCGTCGCTGTACATCAGGAAGATGCCCACCGAATTGCCTTCGTAGGTGTTGTCCTTCACCAGGTTGTACTGGGAATACATGAAGTGGGTGCCGTAGCGCCCGCCGCGGAAGGTGTTGCCCGACAGCACGTTGTCGACCGAATACCAGATCACCGAATCCCGGGTCAGGGCGATGTCGTTCTGCTCGATCTTGTTGTTGCGGGAATACCAAAGGCGGATGGCATCGCCGCGCACCCCCAGGTGGAAGTCCTTGCCGCGGATGACGTTGCGCCGCACCACGTTGTTGTGGGACTTGGACAGGTCCACCCCGAACAGGGTGTTCTCGATGCGGTTGTCCTTGATCACGTTGTAATTGCCGCGCACCTGGATGCCGGCGTCGATGTCGTTGTGGCTGTCGCCGGAATTCACCAGGTGCAGGCCGCGCACGGTGGCGCCGTCGGTGTCCAGGATCAGCACGCTGCCCTTGCCGCCGGCGTCGATGGTCACGGCGCCGTCCTGGCCGTCCAGGGTCAGGGGCTTGTCGATCACCACCGGCCCGGCATAGGTGCCGGGCGGCGGGGCGACCACGTCGCCCTTGGCGGCGGCGTCCACCATGTCCTGCAGGCCAGGCTGGGGCTTGGCGGCCGGCAGCCCGAAGGCCGCCGGGACCAGCCCCAGAACCAACCCCACCACCAGGAGGACGCGGGCCGCCATGGCGGGCCTCAGCCCTCGCCGTCGCCTTCGCGCAGCGCCTTGCGCCGCAACGCCATGGCCAGCAGCACCAGCAGCGCCGCCGCGGCCAGCAGGCCGAAGCCATAGTTGGGGTACGAGAAGGTGGAAAACTGCGCCACCTTGCCCTGGCCGAACACCGTGGGCATGAAGGGCTTCAGGGTGAAGGCCCCCATTTCGCTCAGGCGATGGCCGTACCACCACAGCCAGGCCGCGTATTCGACGATGAACGCCGCCGGCACCACCACCGGCACCAGGGGCGGCAGCCAGTACAGCAGCCCCCGCGACCGGCTGGAGAAGAACACCAGCAGGCCCATGAGCACCACCACGCCCCAGAAGGTGACGGTGGTGGCCACGGACATGATGGCCACCAGCGGGCGGATCTTGTCCTCGATCTTGAACCAGCGGCCCAGGCTTTTCTCGTAGTGCCAGATCAGCACCTGGGCGCTGCTGCCGGTCCATTCCTGGCGCTTGTCGGCCGGCAGGCGGGCCATGTCGGCCTCGAACGCCTGCTGCAGGATGTGGATGTTGACGGTCTTGGCGTCGGCGCCGCTTTCCTTGGCCTCGGCCAGGATGTCCTTCAGGGACTTGGCCTTGCCGCCGTCGCCGGCATGCAGCGAGCCCAGAACGTCCTTCAGGCGCGACTGGCCGGTGGCCTCCAGACGGCTGTCCAGTTCCTCGCGCGACACGCTGAGCTGGCCGGCGTCGCCCAGCTTGCGCTTCAGCTCGGCGATGATGGGGCTCAGCTCCTCCCCCTCCTCCTCCTCGCCCTGACCCAGCGAGGTGACCAGGGCCTGCAGGTAGCCGGCGTTCTGGTACTTGATGCCGCCGGCGGTGAACATGGTCACCGCCATCCAGCCGGCGATGCCCAGGAAGCCCACGGCCATGACGATGACCCGGAACCGTGGCCGGGTGATCAGGAACCCGATCAGGATCACCCCCAGCATGGCGAACAGGAACTGGGAATAGGCCTTTTCCACCACGCCGCCCGAGGCGATGGGGTACATGCCGACGAAGTGGTTGATGGCGTCCATTTCGTGGACGCAGTCCAGGGCCTCGGATTCCGTCTTCTCGGCCGTCTCGATGAGCTGGCAGCCGTTGAACACGCCGTTCATGTGGAAGTTGATCTTGATGCCCTGGGGAAAGGCCGTTTCCGGGTACTGGGGCGCCTTCAGCGACACCCACCAGATGGGCGACACGTAGGCCACGGCGAACAGGCCGATGGCCACGACGATGAGCAGGCGATAGACGAGGGCGCCCTTGTTGGATTGAGAGCTAGCCATGGTTCTTCAGGTCCCTGTCCGAGCGGGAGGAGATCTCCGGACAGGCTGCCGTTGGCGACCCGGAGCCAGGGGCTCCGGGCCGTCCGCAGGGTGAACGGAGACGACGAGGCGACTTACTTGAAGTCGGGGTTTTCCCAGTCGGCGCTGGGGGCCACAAGCTCTTTCGGCGGCTTCTGGCGGGACACGTAGTCCATCACCGCGACCATGTCCTTGTCCGAGAACCCGGCGATCTGCTTGACCATGTCCGGGTTGGCGTTGCGGCGCTTGCCGTCGCGGATCCACTCGAACTGGCGCACCAGGTACTTGTAGTGCTGGCCCTGGATGCGGGGGAAGTACTTGTCGGGCATGCCCTCGCCGTTCTCGCCGTGGCAGCGCACGCAGTTTTCCTTGTACAGCTTCTCGCCCAGGGCCAGGTCGGTGCCCGGGCCCACGCCGGGTTCCGGGTTCATGGGCAGCTTGGCGATGTAGCCGGCCACGTCGGAGATGGACTGGGCGCCGCCGATGGATTTCGGCAGGGCGAAGGGGTACATGGTGGGGTTGTCGCGGTTCAGGGCGCGGATGTCGGCCAGCTGCTTGATCAGCACCGTGCGGTGCTGGCCGGCCAGCTGCGGGAAGGTGCCGTCCGGCAGGCCCCAGCCTTCGGGCAGGTGGCAGGCGGCGCACACCTCATAGACGTCCAGGCCGTTTTCCAGGTCCGGTTCCAGGTGCAGGGCCTCGTCCTGCTCGCCGCCGCCTTGGTTCCACGCATTTCCGGCGGCGATGGCGCCGCCGGCACCCAGGGCCACCGCCATGGCGGCGGCGGCCGCCATCGTCAGAAAGGACTTGGTCTTCATAGCCGTTCTCCGTGATGTCTTTCCGTTATGTGTTTCCACCCCCCCGCGGCCGTTTCCGGCCGGCTACTTCTTGCCCGACGCGCGCTCCACCTGTGACAGGTAGTCGGCCAACTGGGCGATGTCGTCGTCGCTGGCCTTCTTGATCATGGGGTACATGGCCTTGACCTTGCCGTTGGTGCGCTTTTTATCGCGAATGTCGGTCATTTGTGCCACGAGATATGCGCGCTTCTGCCCCGCGATATAGGGATAGCCCTTCAGGGGCTTGTTGCCGTCCTTGCCGTGGCAGGTGCGGCATTTCATCTTCGCGTACAGCTTTTCGCCGGCGGCGACGTTGTTCGGGTCCAGCGGGGTTTCCGGCGCCGCCAGCTTGGCCGGTTCCAGGCTGGCCAGCCAGTCGGCGATGGTCTTGATCGTTTCCTTGTCCAGGCGGGGCTGGCCCTCGGGCGTCACCAGGGCGCCGCGCATGCCCTGGGCCCGGGGGTTGCCCGTGGCGTCGGGCGAGCCGGTGCGCTTGCCCTCCATGATGTCCTCGATCTGGGCGATGATGTACTTCTCGTCCTGCCCCGCCACGTTGGGATAGTCCATGATGGCCATGGCCCCGTCGCGGCCGTGGCAGGCGATGCAGGTGTTGCGCATGTACAGCCGCTTGCCCGGGTGGCGCTTCGGCTTCTGCTCGGCCTGGGCCACCTGCGCGTGGCCCGACAGGCCCTGGGCGGCGGCGGGGATCGCGGCGACCGGGCCGGCAATGGCCAGGGTCAGGCCGGCGGCCAGGGCGATCTGCGTCACGCGATGGAACATGGGTACCTCACGGCTTCAGGAACAAAAGGGATAAAGGGAGAGGACGGCGGCCGGGCCGCCGCCCCCTCCAATGGCCGCACGGTGGTTACTTGACCTTCTTGGCCCCGTGCTGCTCCAGGTACGTCTTGGCGCGCAGACCGATGTCCGCGGCCTTCACCTGGTACTGCCACCACTGGCCGGCCCACAGGGTGGCGTTTTGCCAATCCTGACTGGCCGCGAAGTCCTCGGCCTTCTTCTTCGCGTCGGCGGCGAAGTTCAGCTGGTCGGTGGCGTCTTCCACCAGGGCCACCACAGGCGCGAAGTCCTGGTAGTTGGTGCTGGTGATGTAGGCGACAACGCTGTCGATGACGGCCTGGGTTTCCAGGTTGGTCTTGTGCTGCTTGTCATAGTCGGCCTTGCCGTAGACGGTGCCTTCGGCACCCTTCGCAGCGACGGCCTTGTAGCCCTTGGGCTTGACCAGCAGGTAGCCCTGCATTTCCAGGTGCAGCGCCGAGCAGAACTCGGTGCAGTAGTACGGGAAGACACCCGCCTTGTCGGCCGTGAAGGTGGCCGAGGCGGTCTTGCCCGGTTCCAGCGACAGGTTGACGTTGGTGCCGTAGATGGCGAAGCCGTGGGTTTCGTCCTCGGCCCGCTCCAGGTTGGTCAGGTGGATGGAGACGGTATCCCCTTCCTCGACCTCGATGATCTCCGGCGTGATGTGCGAGCGGATGGTGGTGCCGTAGACGTGGACCACGTTGCCTTCGCGTTCGACCTTCTCGCGGCCCGGACGGGTGCGATAGTCGGACCGCTTGTCCTCGCGGCTGTTCCAGCCGGACTTGTAGCGGATGCCGGGCTTCAGCTTGTCGGCCGAGATGGCCACGGCGTAGTGCGGCTCGCCCAGGGGCAGCGGCATGTCGTACAACAGTTCCATCTTGTCACCGGAAATGTCGATGAGCTGATGGTTCTGCGGGTGCAGCGGGCCGACCGGGTTGAAGCGGTCGATGGCCAGCTTGTTCAGCGACACCAGGTACTTGCCGGCGGGCTTGGTGGAATCCCCTTCCATGGTCATCAGGTGACCGATGTTGTAGTGGATGGAGATCTTGTCCAGCACCTTGCCTTCGCAGTAGTCCCACTTGGTGACCTGGCTGTCCACGTAGATCGAGGTGTAGACGACGCAGGGGGTGGAATCATACTGCGTGTGCAGCGGGCCCAGGCCCACCTGCACCTGGGTGTGCAGGGACTTCTTCAGGTCCAGGATCGGAATGCCGTAGGCATCCTTGTCGGCGAAGTCCTTGGCGTTGATCAGGCCCATCAGCTTGTCGAAGCTGTACACCGAGGCGTGGCTGTCCAGCTTGCCGGACACGATGAGGAACTTGCCATCGGGCGACACGTCGATGCCGTGGGGCGACTTGGGCTCGGGAACCAGGAACAGCAGGCCTTCGGCCACCGCCGTGTCGATGGTGATCACGTCATGGCCGTTGATCTTGGTGGCCTTGCCGGCGGCCACCACTTCGGCGGCCTTCTTCCAGTTGATGATGTGCAGGAAGTCCGTGTCCTTCTGCGAGCAGCCGGCCTCGAACGGCGGGCGGCCCCGCTCGATCCCGCCCACGTAGCGTTCCGAGCAGAAGGAGTTGGTGAACGACCAGCCGTCGGACGGGCCCTTGCCGAAGTCGGACAGGTCCTGGCTGTAGGGCGGCAGTTCGACGGAGAAGCTCTGCTCGGGCACGATGCGGCCCTTGGCGCGGTCGAACTTCCAATAGGTCACGGCGCCGCGGTACTTGTCGTTGAATTCCTCCAGCGGCACGAAATCCTTGCTAAAGGGCGCGGCGTACTGGGTGGCCTCGATCACGTAGTCGGTGTTGGGGGTGACGAAGGCGCCACCGTGTTCCGATTTCATGATCGGGTTGACGACGATCTGCTTGGTCTCGAAATCGTGCAGGTCGATGACGGCGATGCGCGGGTTGTTCTTGTCGTTGATGAACAGGAACTGGCCGTCGTATTCGCCGTTGGTTTCGGAAATCGCCGGATGGTGCGTATCACCAAACAGGATGTCCTTGCCGTTGACCCGACCCTGGGCCAGCACGGCCTTGGATTCGTCGTCGAAGCCGTAGCCCTGCCAGGGCTCGGGCGTGAACACGGCGACGTACTTGAGGATCCGCATGGACGGAACCCCGTAGACGATGATCTGACCGCTCTGGCCGCCCGAGCTGAAGGCGATGAATTCATCGCGCTTGCCGGTGGGCACGTAGGTCTTGGCCGCGGACAGAACGTCCTTTTGCGTCAGACCGCGACGCTTCATCACGTCATCGAGGGACTCCGCCGCCCAGGCCGCGCCGGCGGCGGACATGCCAATGCCCACGGCGGTGCAGAGGGAAACGAAGCTTTTGGTTGTGACCTTCATAGAATGGCCCCCTTCCGAGTTTCCTTGAAAGGCAACCGGGCAAGATGACCCCAAGCCCGGCACCGGTGGCACGGCCGCGCCAAAAAGCGACACGCGCCATCCGTTCCGTGTGATGACCCCACGCGGAACGGACTGTGGCCATGCTAGTCTTGGGGGCCCCAATCCACATTGACCTTGGTTAAGGCCACACCCCCTTATACGGGCCTGGAAGCGGTTTCCGGCGCTTTTCCCGCCACCGCCGCAACCCCCGGTGCAGGGGCGGGAATCGCCACGCCCGCCAAGGACGCGGCGGGCGGCCTAAATCCTTGAACGGTTAGGGATTAAGGAGATTCGCCGGGGCCACCGGGATCTGGGCCGGCGTCGCCGTTCCCGGCGGCCGCAGCAGGCCGGCCCAGGGGGCGGTGTCGATGCGCACCCGGGCCCCCTGCCCCACCCGTTCCGCCGCCAGGGGCCCGTCGGGCCGCAGGTCGGCCCGGACGCGGCCGTCGGCCAGGGGGCGCAGGGC
>JAGREA010000297.1 GCA_020446745.1 Rhodobacterales bacterium
CGCGGCGGCGAAGGCGGCGGCGTAATCGTCCAGGTACTGTTCCTTCACGCCCGAAAAGCCGTGGGCCATGACGATGGCCGGGGCGGCCGCCTCGGCGGAATGGGGCGGGTAGAGCCAGCCCCGGAGCGTGGTGCCCTCGGCGTCGAAATCCACATCCCTGCGCATGGGTCGTGCCTCCCCGAAAGGTTGATTGTTCGCCAGTCTAGCCCCGTTCCGGGCACTGTCGACCCATGGATTTCGGCGGCCTATCGGTCCGGCACGCAGGCCCGGCCGGCCGTGGGCAGGGTGCGGCAGAGGCCCGACAGGGCACCGCGGCCCGGCGGCGCGAAGCGGCAGGGATCGCCATCGCTCCGGCCGGCGCAGGCGTCGCGTGCAGGTCATTCTCGACGGTGCCGGCGAGTTCACGCGCAAGATGGGCATGCTGGTGTGCAAGGACAATCTGGGTTTCGGCATGCGCTCGTGGCGTTATGCCGCCATCGTCAACGACCGCGTGGTCGAGGCCTGGTTCGAGGAGCCCGGCTTCTCGGACAACTGCGAAACCGACCCCTATGGCGAATCGGCGCCCCAGAACCTGCTGGAAAACCTGAAAGCGGAGGCCTGATCGCTCTCCAGGGCCGTACCCGGTCTCCTCCCGGTGCGGCCCTGGGCCTGTCGCACTACTTGGCGATCACCAGCACGACGGAATTCTCGTACTGGCTTGCCAGTTCCGCCATGGTGCGCACGGTGTTTGACGTCGGCGGCAGGGCATCGGCGGGAATTTCGGATTTCAGGAGCGGGAAGATGTAGTCGCTCTTGACGGCAAAGTTGACGTTCTGCGCCAAGTGGCCGGCTTCCTTCAGGGAAACGATTTGGTTCAGCGTCTGAGTCACGATGCCGACGACGCGGCCTCGCCTGTCGATCAGTGGGCCGCCCGAGTTTCCGGGCTGGATGGGCGTGTCGATCTGGTAGAAGCGGATGTCGTCGCCCAAGCCTGAAAGGGCGTTGATGCGGCCGAACGTGGCCTTCTGTTCCTGGCCCTGCAACCTGATCAACGGATAGCCCAGGGTCATGACCTCCTCGCCGCGGTTGGCGAAATCCCCCTGCGACAGAGGAATGGGACCCGCTTCGACTTCCGCCTTCACCAAGGCGACGTCGTTCGCCGGGTCCGACTTCACGACCTTCGCCCCGACCACATCCCCATTGGGGAACTTCACGGCGACGGCATCCGCGCCATCGATGACGTGGTGGTTGGTGATCAGGTAACCATCGCCGGTGATGAAGAACCCGGTGCCGGTGCTGAAACCCTTCTCCTTGCGGTGCTCCTTGGGCTTGTAGCCGGGCAGGCTGGCCTTCTCCGCGGCCCGCGGCATCTGTCTGTCCACGTAGGCCTGGGCTTCTTCAGCCGTCAGGCCGAAGGCGAACACGAACCGCGCGCCGTTTTCATCTCTTCCTTCGCCGAAACCCGTGGTGCAACTGTCGGCATGCCAGTCGGCCCGGATCAGGCGGCCGTCATCGCAGTCCAGGCGGGCTTCGCCGCGCTGTCCGGCGCATCCGCCGCCGAAGGGCTTGTAGGTTACCCAGGAATGCCCGCTGCACTTCAGGCCGGTGACCTGGCCCGTGGCCTCGATCTGTGCTTGCCCCGCCGCCAGATCGTGGATGATGTTGCCGCGGAACACCTCGTTGTGGTCTGCGAATTTGCCGGCGACCTCGTAGCGAACCGTGCAGGCGGACAGTAGGAGCACGGTGGTGACAACGAACAGGTGGGTCAGGGTTCTGGAATGGATCATATCGGGCCTACCCGGTTTCTTGTTCCGGCTTGCCTCGGCTATGCCGATGCAGGTTCCGTGGATCGGTCGCTCAAGCTTAAGTGAATAAGAAACGATTCCGAAGGCGAATTACGGGTATTTCCGCCATCCCCGGACCTTAGGGCCTGCCGTTGCATACAGTACAATGAACGGCGCGCTGTCGGACCCGCCAAGTTGTTCGATCGTGATAGGATGGCAAGGCGCCAGGCTTGGCGGATGAAGGTAGGGGGACGCATCCATGAGCGCGGCGGCGAAGGCGGCGGCGTAATCGTCCAGGTACTGTTCCTTCACGCCCGAAAAGCCGTGGGCCATGACGATGGCCGGGGCGGCCGCCTCGGCGGAATGGGGCGGGTAGAGCCAGCCCCGGAGC
>JAGREA010000298.1 GCA_020446745.1 Rhodobacterales bacterium
CGACTCTCAGCTTGGGAAGCTGAAGCTCTACCACTGAGCTACACCCGCAAGGGAAATCCGGTATAGGCCATCCCCCGGCCGCGCGCAAGCGATGGGGAAAGCGGTGGGGGCCCCTTGGCAGGGACCTAACGGTTTTGTTATTTGGGCGGGCCCGCCGTTGCGGGCTACAAGCGGTTCCAGGACCCAAGAATTCGCCCAAGCGCACAACGAGGCCGCCCGCCATGGACAGCTCCACCCCCCTTGTCACCGTCCCCGCCCTGGACCCGGCCAAGTTCCGGGACCCCCTGGTGACGGCCAAGGGCGAGCAACGCGCCGTGGTGGCCCTGACCCACCTGCGGACCCTGTGGTTCAACACCGGCAGCCTGTGCAACATCACCTGCCAGCACTGCTACATGGATTCCAGCCCCAAGAACGACGACCTGGCCTACCTGACGGCGGCCGAGGTGGCGGCCTATCTGGACCAGGCGGAAAAGCTGGACCGGCCGGTGGAGGAGATCGGCTTCACCGGCGGCGAGCCGTTCATGAACCGCGACCTGCCGGCCATGCTGGCCGACGTGCTGACCCGGGGCCACCGGGCCCTGGTGCTGACCAACGCCATGAAGCCCCTGTGGCAGAAGCGCCAGGCCCTGCTGGACCTGAAGGCCGTGCACGGAAACGCCCTGGCGCTGCGCGTGTCCATGGACCACCACACCCCGGAAAAGCACGAGGAGGAGCGCGGCGACGGCACCTGGGCCCCCATGATGAAGGGCCTGAAGTGGCTGGCCGAACAGGGCTTCAACATCTCGGTGGCCGGCCGCACCCTGTGGACCGAAGCCGACGCCCGGGCCGGCTACGCCGCCGCCTTCGCCCGCCATGGCATCCCCGTGGACGCCACGGACCCGGCGGCCCTGGTGCTGTTCCCGGAAATGGATGCCGACCTGGACGTGCCCGAGATCACCGTGCACTGCTGGGACATCCTGGGCGTGGCGCCGGAAACGGTCATGTGCGCCAGCTCGCGCATGGTGGTGAAGCGCAAGGGCGCCGCCGCCCCGGTGGTGGTGCCCTGCACCCTGCTGCCCTACGACCCGGCCTTCGACATGGGCCCCGACCTGGCCGGCGCGGCCCGCTCGGTGGCCCTGAACCATCCCCACTGCGCGCGGTTCTGCGTGCTGGGCGGGGCCTCCTGTTCCGCCGGATAGCGGCGCCCAATCTCCCCCGAATTACCCCATTTCCGCCCCATTCGTTCCATGGGATTGCCACGGCCGTCCGCGATCCTGGTCACCATCGGATCCTGGAATTCGGAGGGAGTGGACCATGCGACGATTGATTCTGGGCACCTTCCTGGCCGTCGAGACGGGCCTGCTGCTGGTCCTGGCCGGCTGCGGCGCCGCCTTCGACTACGACGCCCTGCGCGACCTGAACCCCCAGGGCGACGGCTTCGATGCCGCCCTGGCCCGGGAATACCGCACCTTCGCCCTGTTCGAGGCCGACGACATGCGCGACTGGCCCGACGCCGCCCACTTCGGCGCCAAGGCCCTGGCCGCCGCCCGGGGCGCCGACGTGGCCCCCGAACGCCCCGCCGACTGGCGCCTGCCGGTCCCCGAGGGCGCGGTGATCCGGGCCGAGGCGGCGCGCCTGGACGGCCTGATGGAGCGCGGCGCCCGCACCCGCCTGCCGGCCCAGGCGGCCAAGGCCCAGGCCGGCCTGGACTGCTGGATCGAGCAGCAGGAGGAGAACTGGCAGACCGCCGACATCGCCGCCTGCCGCGACACCTTCCACGGCGCCGTCACGGCCCTGGAGGCGGCCCTGGTGGTGCCCGCCGCGGCCACCGGCGACCCCCTGACCCGCACCCGCGTGGCGCCGGACGACCCCATGGCCCCCGACGGCGCCGGGGCCATGTCCTACACCCTGTTCTTCGCCTTCGACAGCGCCACCCTGACCCCCGAGGACGGGGCCACCCTGGACGCCATCGCCGACACCGCCCGGGCCGACATGGCGGCCGGCGGCGGCGGGTCCGTGCGCCTGCTGGTGGGCGGCCACGCTGACCGGGCCGGGCCCCGGTCCTACAACGGCACGCTCTCCATGCGCCGCGCCGTGGCCGTGCAGCGGGCCCTGGTGGACCGCGGCGTGGACGATGCCCGCATCACCGTGGTGGGGCACGGCGAATCCAGCCCCCGGGTGCTGACCCCCGATGGCCTGCGCGACGCCCGCAACCGCCGCGTGGAGGTGACCGTGGGCCCCGCCCCGGCCCTGTGACGGCCCCGTGACCGGCTCCCCGGCGCCCCCCCGACCGGGCGCGCGAGGGGCAAAAGAACGGCCGGACGGGCGGAAATCC
>JAGREA010000031.1 GCA_020446745.1 Rhodobacterales bacterium
GCAGCGTCACCTCGCCGTGCTGCGTGGCCTCGCCGTCCTCGTCGCGGCGGGCGGCGGGCAGGCTTTCCTCGGCCACCACGAAATCGGCGAACCGGGCCTGGCGCCCGGCCAGGTCGGCCCGGTCCACCCCCAGCCAGTCGGCCAGGGTCTGGTTGGCGTAGATCAGGTTGCCGTCGGCGTCGGCGGAAAAGAAGCCCGACGGCATGTGGTCCAGGAAATCGGCCACCATGCGGTCTTCCCGGTGGCGGCGCTGGTCCTTCTGGCGCCGCCGGGTCACGTCGGCCACCTGCCACAGCGCGTGGTCGGCCAGGGGCCCGTCGCCGGCCCCGGGCAGGGGCGCCACGGTGACCCGGCGCCAGGGCTTGTTGCCGGTGGGCAGGTCCAGGGGCAGGTCGGCCTCGTCGGGCACGGCCGAGGCGGCGCTGGCCAGCAGGCGGCGGTAGGCGCGCTGGGGGTCGTCGTCGGCACGCACCAGGTCGGCGGCCGAATCCATGCGCCAGGGCCGCCCCGTGGGCAGGGGGAACAGGCGCCGGAAGGCGGCGTTGGCGTAAACGATGTTGCCGGCCCCGTCGGACACGGCGCGGCCCTCGTGGTGGCCGTCCACGGCGGCGCGCAGCATGTGGGCCACGGGGTCGCGGCCGCGCTCGCGGCCCAGCACGAAGCCGAAGCCCACGGCCGCCGCCACCGAGGCCCCGCCCAGCAGCCCGGCCACCAGGGGCATGCCGCCCCAGGCCAGGGCCACGCCCCCGCCCCCGGCGACGGCCGCCGCCAGGGCCCAGGACAGGGGCCGCCCCGGCAGGGCGGCGCGCTGGGTGTCGGTCTGGTTCATGGGCCCCCTGTTTCCGCGATCAGGTCCGCGCCGGCAGGCGCCCCTTCAGGCGCATGACATAGCCGATCACCTCGGCCACCGCCTGATAATGCTCGGGCGGGATGTCCTGGTCCAGTTCCACGGCGGCATAGAGCGCCCGGGCCAGGGGCGGGTTCTCCACCAGGGGAATGTCGTGCTCCTCGGCCACGCCGCGGATGCGCAGGGCCAGGCTGTCCACGCCCTTGGCGATCACCTTGGGCGCCGGCATGGTCTCCATCTTGTATTCCAGGGCCACGGCGAAGTGGGTCGGGTTGGTGATCACCACGTCGGCCCGGGGCACGGCGGCCATCATGCGGGCCTGGGCGCGTTCCATGCGGATGCGGCGGATGCGGGCCTTGATCTGCGGGTCGCCTTCCGACTGCTTGTTCTCGTCCTTCACCTCCTGCTTGGTCATGCGCATGGTCTTGGTGTGCTGGTAGCGCTGGTAGATCAGGTCCAGGGCGGCGATGAAGGTGAGCACCAGCACCGTGCCGCCGGCGATGGCCAGGGTCACCTCGTGCAGGCGGTCCAGCACGGCCCACAGGTCGAACTGGGGGATCAGGGCGATGTCATCCAGCAGCGGAATGGCCAGGCCGAACGACACCGTGCCGACGATGGCGATCTTGAAGATGCCCTTGGTGAACTCGATCAGGGTCTGCAGGGAAAACCGGTTCTTCAGGGCCTTGATGACGTTCAGCTTGGAAAAGTCCGGCTTCAGCTTGGCCGGCGCCCACAGGAAGCCGATCTGGAACAGGCCGGCGGCCAGGGCCAGGATCACCATCAGCCCCAGGAACGGGCCGATGACGATGAACAGGGTGGTCAGGGCCTCGGCGATGACCCGGCGCAGGTTGTCGAATTCGAACGAGATGGCGTGGGGGTTCTCGATGAAGGTGGTGGCCAGGCCGCGCACCTTGTCCATCATCAGCGGCGCCATCATCAGCAGGGTGATGGTGCCGCCCATGAGCAGGAACCACGAGTTGACTTCCGTGGACTTGGCCACCTGGCCCTGCTCGCGCGCCTTCTCCAGTTTCTTGGAGGTCGGTTCCTCTGTTTTTTGGGCGTCGTCTTCGTCGGCCATGGGGCTTTCCTAGGAACGGGTCAGGGCGCCAGATAGGCGCCAAGGCCGTCGTTGAAGTGGGTCAGGAAGGCCATCATCATGGCCGAAAGGGTCATGATGACGATGAAGAACTGCACGGTGATCTGCACCGGCAGGCCGAAGAAGAACACCGGCAGCGACGGCATGAGCCGCCCCAGCAGGCCGATGCCCACGTAGTAGGTGAGGCCCGAGATGAGGAACGGCGCCGACATCTGCAGGCCCAGGGCGAAGCTGTCGGCCACGGCCCGCGACATGACCTCGGCCATGTCGCCCATGGGCGGGGCGGCGCCGGGGGTGAACAGGCCGTAGCTGTCGATGGCGGCCCGCAGCATCAGGTGGTGGGACCCGGTGGCGAACACCATCAGGATGCCAACCAGCGACAGGAAGCCGGCGATGGTGGAACTCTGCTGCTCGGCGATGGGGTCCTGCACGAAGGCGTTGGCCAGGGACGAGAAATAGGAAATCAGCGTACCCGCCGTCTGCAGCGCCCCCACCAGCACCCGCATCAGGCTGCCCAGGAAGGCCCCCACCAGGATCTCGCCGCCCAGCAGGGCGAACAGGCCGGCCACGCTGGCTGGCTGCGGCGGCAGGCCGCCCGACACCATGGGCGCCGACACGAAGGCCACCGCCAGGCCCACCCCCAGGCGCACCCGCATGGAGATGTAGGCGGCGCTGAACCCGGGCATCAGGGCGATGGCCGTGCCCATGCGGGCGAACACCATGAAGAAGGCGAAGATGTTCATGGACAGGATCTGCGACAGCATGGCCGGGGCGTCCTATCCCAGGGCGACCATGCGGTCGAACAGGCTGCGGGCGAATTCCAGCACCGTGGTCATCATGAACGGCAGGAACAGGATGATGGCCGTGAAGATCACCAGGATCTTGGGCACGAAGGTCAGGGTCATTTCCTGGATCTGGGTCAGGGCCTGGAACAGGGCGATGATCAGGCCGATGACCAGGCCGGCCAGCATGATCGGCCCGGCGGTCTGGATGACCACCCACAGGGCTTCCCGCCCCACTTCCAGGACCGCCACCTCGTTCATCGCGCCCCTCTCGCGCCCAACCTTGCGCACCTTCCGCGGCGCCCCATGATCCGACCGGCGCCCTACATGGGCATGCGCAGGATTTCCTTGTAGGCCTCGACCACCTTGTCGCGCACGGCCACCACGGTGCGCAGGGTCACCTCGGCCTCGGCCACGGCGGTCACCACCTGGCTCAGGTCGGCGCGGTCGGCTACGGCGGCCATGGACTGGACCTCGCTGGTCTTGCCGATGCGCACGGCCTCGTCGATGGCGCTGCGCACCAGGCCGGCGAAGTCGCCCCCGGCCCCGTCGTCGCGGGCCGCCATGACCTTGCCGCTGGCGGCGTCGGCGCCGGACTTGGCGGCCTTGGCGTAGGCGTTGATGGCGCCGTTGATGGAGGCTTGCACGGGATCGGCCATGGCGGGTCTACCTCAGGATGTCGATGGTCGAGGTGAGCATGCTCTTGGACGAGCGGATGACGTTCAGGTTGGCCTCGTAGGACCGCTGGGCCTCGCGCATGTCCATCATCTCGATCAGCGTGTTCACGTTGGGCGCCAGCACGTAGCCGTCGCCGTCGGCCGCCGGATGGCCGGGCATGTAGCGCTTCTGGAAGTCCGTCAGGTCGGGGCGCACCTTGTCCACCCGCACCGTGTCCAGGCCGATGGCGCGGTCGAACTCGTTGCGGAAGGTGATGGTCTTGCGCCGATAGGGGCGCGAATTCTGGTCCGTGGCCAGGGAATCGGCGTTGGCGATGTTTTCCGAAATTACCCGCAGGCGTTCCCCCTGCACCTTCATGCCGGCCGAGGAAATACGCAATGTTTTCAGGATATCATCCATGATAGCTGATCCCAGATCCTAGCTTTTGCCGATGGCGATGCGGATCATGTTCAGGTGCTTCTTGTACAGCTCGGTGGTCAGCTTGTGGCCGATGGCCGTCTCGTTCACCTTGCCCATCTGCTCTTCCAGGATCACCGCATTGCCGGCCGGGGCGGTCTCGAAGGGCCGGCGCTCCTGCTCCTCGGCGTAATCGCGCAGGCGCTTGCGCTGGCCGCCCAGGTGGGCCGGGTTGTCCATGGACACGTTCAGCTGCATGTGCTCGCGGCGCATCAGCTCGCCGAACTTCAGCTTGGTCAGGTCGCGGGGCTTGTAGCCGGGGCTGTCGGCGTTGGCGATGTTCTGCGACAGCACCTCCTGGCGCTGGGTCAGCCAGGTCAGGCGCTTCTTGACCATGCCGAACAGGGTCAGGTTATTCAGGTCCATGGCGCCGCCGCCCCGGTTTCCAGATGGGTCCAGGGGGCATCTTGGGGCGTTTGGGCTTAAGATTCGGTGAATCGGCCTAAGCACCTGATTTCAGGCCCCTTCCCCGCCCCCGGCCGGGGCCGCCGCGGGCCCGGGGGCAAGACTTTGTTAAGCTTAACGGCCGATACTGCGCCGATCCCCATTCTCCCCTTTTTCCGGCAGGCGGGACGGCGCGCGTGGCCCCATCGGACACCGAAGACAAGGACCGGGAAGGCCGGCGCAGGCGGCCGGCGGCGGCCGTGGCCCTGACCTACGACGCCGACACGGACCGGGCGCCGCGCATCGTCGCCGGCGGCCGGGGCGCCATCGCCGAGCAGATCCTGGAAATCGCCTTCGCCCACGGGGTGAAGGTGCGCGAGGACGCCGACCTGGCCGAGATGCTGAGCGCCATCGACATCGACAGCGAGATCCCCGTGGAGGCCTTCGCCGCCGTGGCCGAGATCCTGGCCTATGTCTATCGCGCCAACGGGCAAATGGGCGGAAATGCCCTTGATCTCAACGATCTGGACGGGGGCCTTCATCCATGACCTTCGCCGATTGCCTGGCCGCCGTGCGGGCCCGCCTGGACACCCACCGGGTCGACGTGGCGGCCGGCCGCACGGTCTCGCTGGCCGGGCTGGAGGACCTGGTGGCCGCCGCCTGCGCCGCCGCCGAGGCCCTGCCCGAGGACGCCCGCGCCGCGGCCCGTGACGACCTGACCCGCCTGGGCGCCGAGCTGGACGCCCTGGGCGCGGCCCTGGCCGCCCAGGTGGGCGAACCGGCGGACGAAGGCGGGGCCCGCTGATGGACGGCCTGTCCTACCTGCAGGCGGTGCTGGCGCTCAGCTTCGTGCTGGCCCTGATCGGCGCCCTGGCCCTGGTGGCCCGGCGCATGGGCCTGGGCTACGCGGTGCCCCGGCGCCAGGGCCAGAACCGCCGACTGGCGGTGGTCGAGGTGATGCCCCTGGACCCCAAGCGGCGCCTGGTGCTGGTGCGCCGCGACGGTCGCGAGCACCTGCTGCTGCTGGGCCTGGGCGGCGAGACGGTGGTGGAAAGCCGCGATGCGGAGGGTACCGCGGGTGGCGACTTCAGCGCCGCCCTGGCCGCCGTGGAGGACAAACCATGACCCGCCTGCGCTGGCTGGCCCTGATCCTGTTCATCGCCGCCGGCGCCCTGCTGCTGGGCGGCGGGCAGGCCCTGGCCCAGGCCGTGTCCATCGACCTGGGGGGCGGCGACGCGGGCTCTTCCACGGCGCGGATCGTCCAGCTGGTGGCCCTGCTGACGGTGCTCAGCCTGGCCCCGGCGATCCTGGTCATGGTCACCTCGTTCACCCGCATCGTCATCGTGCTGTCGTTCGTGCGCACGGCCATGGGCACCCAGCAGTCGCCGCCCAACCAGGTGCTGATCAGCCTGGCCCTGTTCCTGACCGCCTTCATCATGATGCCGACCCTGCAGGCCAGCTACGACCAGGGCATCCGCCCGCTGATCGACGGCGAGATCGAGGAGATGGAGGCCTTCGACCGGGCCATGGTACCGATCCGCCAGTTCATGGAGCGCCACGTGCGCGAGCAGGACCTGACCCTGTTCGTGGACATCGCCGCCGTGACCGACGCCCAGGCGCGGGTGGAAACGCCGCTGCGGGCCCTGATCCCGGCGTTCATGATCAGCGAGATCCGCCGCGCCTTCGAGATCGGCTTCCTGGTGTTCGTGCCGTTCCTGATCATCGACATGGTGGTGGCCAGCGTGCTGATGTCCATGGGCATGATGATGCTGCCGCCCATCATCATCGCCCTGCCGTTCAAGATCATCTTCTTCGTGCTGGTGGACGGCTGGTACCTGATCGTCGGCAGCCTGGTCCGCAGCTACGGGGGGTAGCCCCTACGCCGCCCTCCCTACGCCGCCCCCCTACTCCGCCGGCACCGGCGTGTTGGTCACCCAGCGGCGCTTGCCGGCCACCTTGCCGGCGCCGCCCACCACCTGGGCGTAGGCCACCGAGCGCACGTGGCCCTTTTCGACGTCGATGACGAAGGTGGCCTTGTCGCGGCGGACGATCTCCATGGACGATCCCGCCTTCTTCATGGCCGCCAGGTCGTCGGGCGACAGGGCCTGGTCCATCCACTGGCCCAGCAGGGCCATCAGGTCTTTCATCTGCTCGCCGTCGAAGGTGGTGAACTGCTCCCACTCCACGGTGGCGGTGCCGGCGTCGGGGTCCACGTCGGTCAGGCTCAGGGTGCCGCTGGTGTTGGCCGGCGGGCCGTTGTCCAGCACCGGCTCCTCCACCTCGTAGTCCTTGGGCTCGCCGGGCACGAAGGCGCTGTCGGTGACCATGTGCAGCAGCGCCGCCTCTTCCAGGAACAGGTCGCCGAAGGTGCCCTCGTCCATGTTGCGGTAGAGCGCCAGCAGGCCGTCGCGCATGGGCTTCAGGGCCTTCACCACGTCCTCGCCGCCGGCCTTGCGCAGGGCCGCCGGGTCGAAGATGGCGTCCACGGCCTTCAGCACGTAGGCCCGGCACTCCTCCATGTTCAGGACTTCCAGCGGCTCGCCCGACGACGAGGCCAGGTAATCCACCTTCAGGCCCTCGACCACGTTGGAGATGCGCTGCAGCAGCGGGTGGGCGTTCAGTTCCTCGCTTTCCGAGGTCAGGGGGCCGTAGGTCCAGCGGACCACGAAGTTCTCCCCTTCCGCCCGCAGTACCTCGGACCGCACCACCTGCACGCCCACGGGGTCGAAGCGCGGCTCCTCGCCCTCGGGGAAGGGGCGGATCTTCTGCTTGCGGATGGTGATGTCGAAGGCATCCCCCACCGCGAGCTGGTAGGGAATCTCCAGGGGCTCGGCCGCCCGGACCGATCCGGCGAACGGGACGGCGCCGGCAAGCAGGACCAGGCCGGTGAAGGCCGCAAGAATACGCACCACGAAGCGGGACATGCCGATTGACTCCACGGGCCAGGAAACGCCGCCTCCCGTTATAGGGGAAGGCGGCGGCGCGGTCGCGCTAAAGTTTCCGGACGATCAGACCCGAAGCTTGCCGATGTAGGCCGGCAGCGAGAAGCAGCCCACGTGGACGCCGGGAGTGTAGTAGCGCGTGTCTAGCCCGGCGGCGGCGAAGCGCTCGGCGATCACGCTTTCCGGCTGGCGGCGCAGGGCCGCGTCGTCGGTGGCCCAGCCCAGGGCCATCATGCCGCCCACATAGGTGGGCACCACGGTGACGAAGAAGCTGACGTCGCCGAACAGGGGCTTCAGGCGCCGGTAGCTGTTGGTCGCCTCCTGGGGCTGGAACATGGGCACCCCGTTCTGGGTGACCAGGATTCCGCCGGGGGTCAGGCAGCGCTTGCAGTCGGCGTAGAAGGCCTCGGTGAACAGCACCTCGCCGGGGCCGATGGGATCGGTGGAATCGACGATGATCACGTCATAGCGCTGGTCCGTCTCGGCTACGAACTTCAGGCCGTCGGCGATCAGCAGTTCGGTGCGCGGGTCGTCGAAGGCGCCGGCGCTCAGCGACGGCATGTATTCCTTGCACAGGTCGATGACCGTGGGGTCGATCTCCACCATGGTGGCCGTCTCGACGGCCTTGTGGCGCAGCACCTCGCGCAGGGTGCCGCCGTCGCCGCCGCCGATGATCAGCACGCGCCGCACCCGGCCGTGGGCCAGGATGGGCACGTGGGTCAGCATCTCGTGGTAGATGAACTCGTCGCCCTCGGTGGTCTGGATGGCGCCGTCCAGGGCCAGCACGCGGCCGAACTTGGGCGTGTCGAAGATGACCAGGGACTGGTGCTCGGTCACCAGCTGGTGGACGACGTGGGTCATGCGGAACCGCTGGGCATAGCCCAGGCCGGTCACCGTTTCGTGCAGCGTCTCCTCGAACCAGGCAGCGCCCTGTGCGGGTGCCGCCTCGGTCAAGGGATCAGCCCGCGCCGATTTTCGGACAGCTGGATCGATTCAGGCTTGAACGCGGCCTTCAGCAGCGGCAGGGCGCGGTACGGGTTGCAGGCGCCGCACATGAAGATGTCGATGGCGGCGAACTCGCGCTCCGGCCAGGTATGGATGCTGATGTGGCTTTCCGCCAGCACCACCACGCCCGACACGCCGTCGGGGGCGAAGTGATGGAAATGGGAATGCAGGATCGTCGCGCCGGCGGCCAGGGCCGCTTCGCACAGGGTGCGGTCGATCACCTCGGGGTCGTCCAGATTGGTGGCGCCCCACAGGTCGAGCAGCAGGTGGGTTCCGGCGAACTTGACGCCGTCCTTCTCCACGAAATAGTCCAGGCCGCTGGCGGAATCAGATGTTTCGCCACCGGCGACCATCGTGTCCATCCCCAATTCGGCGTGCGCGTCCAGAGTCATTGCGCTCCCCATCCAAACCAGTAGATGCCCCCGTCCGCCGGCGTCGCCGAAGGACGAGGAAAGACGGGCGTTGTAAAGCCCGGACAACCATCGGTGCAAGGAAAAAAATATGAAACATTTCCCGGAACGCCCCGCAAGGCCGGCCGGGGATGCACGGGGACGGGCCCGGGGGGCATCCGGGAGGCTTTTGGGGCGCTTTCCGGGGAACGGCCGGTCAGTTGATGGCGCTGAGCCGCCCGTCGCGCAGGCGGTCGCGGTAGGCGCCCATGAAGCCGCGGAAGTTCTCGGCTTCCGACACCAGTTCCGACAGCCGGCGCACGTCGGTGGGGCCCGGCTCGGGCGTGTCGGCCACCAGGCGGAAGGCATCGCGGAACAGGGTCTGGTCCATGGCCGGGCCATAGTCGCGGCGCAGGCGGGATACGGCCCGCTCGTTGCCGGCCAGGGTCAGGGCCACGCCCAGGTTCAGCACCCGCCGGGCGGCCCGGTCGTCCAGGGCCTGGTTGGGGCGGATGCCCTCGTCGCGCAGGGTCTGGCGCAGGGCCCGGGCGGCGTTGGACCAGTCCTGGACCTGCCACAGGATGTCGGACCGCAGCAGGTTGGCGTCGGTGGTCGCATCGTCGTTCAGCAGGGCCAGGGCTTGACCGTCCTGGGCCAGGTCGGCCAGGGCCCGGGCCCGCAGGTGGCGGCGCTGGGCCTTCAGGTCGTCGGGCAGGGCCGCATCGCCCGTCTTGTCGGGCGCGCTGGCGTCCAGGGCGGCCACGGCCAGGTCCGGCTGGCGGTTCATGATCCGCACCAGGGCCAGGCGCGCCCCCACCCGGGCCTTCTGTTCGCCCTTCAGGCGGAACTTCACCTGGTTGTCCAGCAGGTCCGCCGCCCGGTCCAGCAGGTCCACGGCCACCAGGCGGTCGGCCAGCTTGCGGATCATCTCGTCGCCCTGCTCGCCGGCCGGGGTCAGCTCCTTGAACTCGTCATAGAGGGCGATGGCCGTCACCGGAGCCAGCACGTCGGCCTTGTCCTCCAGGTACAGGTCGTGGAAGGCGTCGGTCATCTGCTGGGCCACCGTGTCCACGGCCGGGTGGTCGCGGAAGTGGGTCACCGCCTGGCGCAGGGTGCGCAGGCCGTTGCGGGGGTCGTTTTCGGCCAGGTAGAGCGTGCCCAGGCGGCGCAGCAGGTTGAATTCGAAATCGTCGCCGCGCCAGGCGAAGCGCAGGGCCTCCATCTCGGCGATGGCCTCGGGCCGGGTGATCTTGCGCTGCTTCAGCAGCAGTTCCGCCCGCGCCATGGCGGCCTTGGCGCGGCTGGGCCGGTGGTCGCCGGCGATCACCTCCTCCCAGGTCTTGACGGCGCCGTCGAAGTCGCCCTGCAGTTCCTGCAGGCGGCCGGTCACGTAGGCGTGCTCCAGGGCCTGGTCCTCGGACAGGTCGGCGGCGCCCAGGGCGGCCAGGTATTCGGCCGCCTGGGTCACCTCGCCCACCTCGATCATGGACTCGGCCACCAGCAGGCCCAGGGGCACCTTCAGGGCGTTGGGATAGGGCCGGGTGATGGCCCCGGTGCGCTTCAGGTCCGGCGCCGCCTCGGCCTTGTCGCCCTCGGCGGCGCGCAGCGCGGCGCGCCAGAAGCGGCCCTCGTCGAAGGGGTCCACCACCGGGTCGGCCATGTCCGCCTGGGCGTCGGCGTAGCGGCCCATCAGGAAGTTGGCGGCGGCCCGCAGGGTGCGCACCTCGGGCTCGCCGGCCGCCTCGGGCCGGTCGGCGCCCACCACCCGCAGCACCCCCAGGGCCTCGGCCGACAGGGCGTTGGCCAGCAGGAAGCGGGCCAGGTCCAGGCGGCCCTGCTCGATGTCCGTTTCGCCGCGGGCGGCGGCCACGGCGGCCCGCAGTTCCTGGCGTCGCTCGTTCACGTCGGCCAGGTCGGCGCCGCGCCAGCGTTCCAGGTCCATGGTGCGGGTCAGGGGGTGCAGGGTCTTCAGCTTGCTTTCCGCCGCCTGCTCGGCCGACACGGCCGAGATCTGCAGCTGGGTGCCGGCGGTGATCTCCACCCCCTGGCGCAGCGATCGCACCCGCAGGTCGTCCACCCGGGGCTGCAGGACGATGCCCTGGGCCGACGGCAGCACGTCGAGCTGCGGATAGGCGTAGCCGTTCTTGACCCCGTGGCCCAGGGGGATGACCGGCACCACGATCAGGTTGTCGCCGGCTTCCGGATCGGCCACCAGGATGGGCTGGCCCGGTTCGGGGATGGGCAGGAAGATGCGCGCGCCGATGGGGGAATCGGGCTGGGCGTTGGATTCGATATCCGTATGGGCGGTGATGGGGCGCGGCCGCAGGTCGACGATCCAGGTCAGGCCGTCGCGCAGCAGGGCCGGGTTCAGCTCGCCGTTGGTTTCGAACCGCAGCACGGTGCCGTTGCCGGTGGGCACCCGCCGCACGTCGCGGAAGGCCCGGCCGCCGGCCTGGCGCAGGGCCTCCAGGTTGGGGTTGGAAGGCCGGTCGAACACCACCCACAGGCCACCGGCGCGGCGGAACACGGCCGCCGCCACGGGCTGGTTCCAGGCGAACCGCAACGGCACCGACACCGGCGGCGGCGGCTCCTGGGGGGCCACGGCGGTCATGGGTCCGTCGGTCGGCTGGGCTTCCGGCATGGCCCCGGATGGGGCGGCCTGGGGCGCCGGTTCGGGCGCGGCCATGGACCCGGA
>JAGREA010000299.1 GCA_020446745.1 Rhodobacterales bacterium
AGGCTCGCGTTGCTCGCACATCAGGGTGAGGTTTTTCAATATGTTATGCCCTCAGGCTGAGGAGCCCTGAAAGGGCGTCTCGAAGCCCTGTCGCCGCCCGACGGATGCTTATCGCTATCGCCGGTGGGCCACCCACAGGCCGCCGATCACGCAGGCCAGGCCGGCCAGGAACATCGGCGTGATGGGCTCGCCCAGCAGGCCGCCGCCCAGGGCCGTGGCGGTGACCGGCCCCAGGGTGAGGAACAGGGCCACCCGGGTCGGCGTCGACCACTTCAGGGCCCACAGCCAGAAGAAATAGCCCAGCCCGCTGCTGGCGCCGATGAACAGCACCGCCGCCCAGCCGCCGCCGGTGAACACGGGCCAGGCGTGGAAGAACCCCTCCCCCGCCGCCGGCACCACCAGGAAGACCACCGAGGCCACCATGGCCAGGGCCCCCACGGTGAGGGGCGGGTATTTCTGGAGGTACGGCTTGTAGAACACGCTGCACAGGCCGCCCGTGAAGGCGCTGGCGGTGACCGCCGCCACCCCCAGCCAGAAGCCGTCTCCCTGCATGAACCCGGCCTCGGCGATGCGCTCGGCCAGGGCCAGGCCGACGCCCAGGATGGACAGCACCACGCCCATGGTCTTGCCGGCCGTCAGGGCCTCGCGCCCCAGCAGGGCCGCCAGGACCATGGTGAACAGGGGAAAGGTGGTGAAGATCAGCGCCCCCAGGGCCGAACCGATGTATTGCAGGCCATAGTTCAGCAGGGCGATCAGCACCCCGAACTGGCCGATGCCCAGCAGGGCGATGGGCCCCAGGTCGCGCCGCTCGAACCGCACCCGGCCGGCCAGCAGCACCGGCGGCAGCAGGCACAGCGCCCCCACCGCATAGCGCAGCAGGGCCAGCGAGGCCGGGTCCGTCTGGCCGATGACGAACCGCGTGGCAACCATGGTGGAGCCCACGAAGATGCCCGTCATGGCGCCGGCCATCACCGGCAGGGCCGGGTTCATTCGTCGTCTCCCAGCAGGGATTCGATGGTGTCCATGGCGGCCATCAGGCGGCGGCGCTGGGGGGCCGTCAGGTCTTCCAGCAGGGCCTCCATGAGGTCCCGCGAGCGGGCGTCCAGGTCGGCGAAGGCGTCGCGGCCCCGGGGGCTCAGGCGCAGCAGGGTGCGCCGGCCGTCGGCGGCCGAGCGGCGCTTTTCCAGCAGGCCCTGGCCGTCCAGGTCGCGCAGGATGCGGCTCAGGTAGCCGGCGTCCAGGTCCAGGTCGCGGCGCAGGTCCGTGGCCGTGGCGTCGGTGCGGTGGGCCAGCTCGTAGACCACCCGGGCGTGGGCCAGGGGAAAGGGGCTGTCCAGCAGGCCCCGGCGCAGCACGCCGATGCGCCGCGTGTAGAACCGGTTGAAGCCGCGCATGCGGGCCACGGCGGCGGCGATGTCGGACGTTCCGGAAGGCGATCTGTCCATGGGTCCATCTTGGCAAATTGCTTGCTTTTGTCAACTAAATGCCCGCCCCGGGCCGTCCCCCTTGACGGACAACATGGTTAAGAACAAAATAAGAACATGTTGGCCTTCGTCCCCCCCTGCGCCCCCTGGGGCCCCGCCCCGCCGCGCCCGGCTCCGCGCCCGGCGAACGACGTGGCGCGGGTTGATCCCCAACGCCTGGAAACCCTGCGGGCGGCCATCCGGCGCATCGAGCGCGGCGGGGTGTCC
>JAGREA010000300.1 GCA_020446745.1 Rhodobacterales bacterium
CCACGCCGCGCCCGACGACTGCTACCTGGGCCTGCGCGGCCTGCGCACCCTGGCCACGCGCCTGGACCGGCACCAGGACACGGGCCTGGAGCTGGCCCACTGGCTGGCCGACCGGCCCGAGGTGGCGCGGGTGCTGCACCCGGCCCTGCCCGCCTGCCCGGGCCACGACGTGTGGCGCCGCGACTTCACGGGCGCCAGCGGCCTGTTCGGCGTGCTGCTGCGGCCGGGCATCGAGAAGCCGGCCCTGGCGGCCATGCTGGACGGCCTGTCGCTGTTTGCCATGGGCTACAGCTGGGGCGGCTATGAAAGCCTGATCCTGCCCACCCATCCCGGCGCCATCCGCACCGCCTCGGCCTGGGACCACCCGGGCCCGAGCCTGCGCATCCATGCGGGGCTGGAACACGTTGACGACCTTATCCAGGACCTGGATAAGGGGTTCGCGCGGCTGGCCGCCGCCGCCTGACCTGACGGAGAGCACCCCATGACCGAAGACCGCGCCGCCGCCACCCCCGCGGTGATCGACGCCCTGAAATTCAACGCCGACGGCCTGGTGCCGGCCATCGCCCAGCAGCACGACACCGGCGAGGTGCTGATGATGGCCTGGATGAACGCCGAATCCGTGGCCGAGACCCTGAAGACCGGCCGGGTCTGCTACTGGTCGCGCTCGCGCGGCAAGCTGTGGCGCAAGGGCGAAAGCTCGGGCCAGGAACAGCACCTGGTGGACTTCCGCTGGGACTGCGACGGCGACACCCTGCTGCTGCAGGTGGACCAGAAGGGCGTGGCCTGCCACACGGGGCGGCGCAACTGCTTCTTCATGGCCGTGCGCGACGGCGCCGTGGCGACCATCGCCGACGTGGAGATCGACCCGGACACGCTTTACGGCTGATGACCCAGGGTGCGCCCCTGCCGCTGACCGTCCTCACCGGCTTCCTGGGCTCGGGCAAGACCACCCTGCTGAACCGCCTGCTGGCCCACCCGGGCCTGGGCGACACGGCGGTGCTGATCAACGAATTCGGTTCCGTGGGCCTGGACCACCTGCTGGTGCGGGAACTGGGCGACGACACGGTGCTGCTGAATTCCGGCTGTCTGTGCTGCACCGTGCGCCGCGACCTGGTGGACACCCTGCGCGACCTGTTCGCCCGCCGGGCCAATGGCGCCGTGCCGCCCTTCGCCCGCATCATGGTGGAAACCACCGGCCTGGCCGATCCGGCGCCGGTGCTGCATACCCTGATGACCGACCCCCTGCTGGGCCGCCACGTGCGCCTGGATGGGGTGGTCACCTGCATCGATGCCCTGCTGGGCGCCGGGCAGCTGGCCGACCATCCGGAAGCCGCCAAGCAGGCCGCCGTGGCCGACCGCCTGGTGATCACCAAGACCGATCTGGCCGATGCCGACACCCTGGCCCGCCTGCACGCGGCCCTGGACCGCCTGAACCCGGCGGCGCCGCGCCTGGTGGCCGTGAATGGCGCCCTGGACCCGGCCGCCATCCTGGATGCCGGCCTGTTCTCGGCCGAAGGCAAGATCGCCGACGTGGCCGGCTGGCTGCGCGACGAGGCCTACCGCGACCCGGGCCACGATCATGATCATGTTCACGATCACCACCACCACGACCCCAACCGCCACGACAGCCGCATCCGGTCCTTCTGCCTGACCTATGACGAACCCCTGGACTGGGGCCGCTTCCTGTCGGCCATGGACCTGCTGACCGCCACCCGGGGGGCGCAGCTGTTGCGCATCAAGGGACTGCTGAATGTGCGGGGCGAGGACGGCCCCGTGGCCATCCACGGGGTGCAGCACGTGTTCCACCCGCCGGCACCCCTGCCCGGCTGGCCGGATGCGGATCACCGGTCCCGCATCGTGTTCATCACGCGGGATCTGTCCGAACGGGCCGTGCGGTCCCTGTTCGCCGCGATCCTGCCTAGCGCTTCTGAAGATCCTTCATGAGGGAATAGGCCGACTGGTCCACCCCCAGGAAGCCCACGGCCAGGTGGCTGCGGGATTCATCGCGACGCAACACACGGGCCCGGATCTTCACCGTTTTCATGCGTCCCTCGCCGGGGCCGACGCCGGTGATGGTCACCAGGGCACCGGGCACCAGGGCCCCCTCGTAGTCCTCGATCAGGAAACCGCCCATGCTCCAGTTGCGCGTGCGGTAGGACTGATCGCCGAACTCGAACACGATGGTCGGCGAGTCCGCGCGGGAATGGCGACGCCGGTCTTCCCGATATGCGGTTCGGCTGCTTTCCAAGTTCATGGTACCTCCGGCCAGTTCTTGGCCAAGCCTGCGATTCTGCTGGTTCGACTTTCCCCTATCACTTGATCACTACAACATAACCGTAAATAAAATGTTTCACAAACCCGGACGCCCTTGACACGAACCGCTATATTTTTAGAAATATAACGCCCTTCCCCCGGACCCGAGGCCCTCCCGTGCCGCCCGCCGACCAAACCCTTCCCGCCCCGGGACGCCTGCTGCCCGGCCTGTTGGGGCTGCTGGCGGCGGTACTGATCGCCCTGGCCGGCCCGGCCCGGGCGGAAACGGTGACGGTATTCGCCGCCGCCAGCATGACCTCGGTGCTGGACGCCCTGGCCCCGGCCTACCAGGCCCGCACGGGGGTCCGGGTGGTCACCTCCTACGCCGGGTCGTCGGCCCTGGCCAAGCAGGTGGTGGCCGGCGCCCCGGCCGACGTCCTCATTTCCGCCAACCCCCGGTGGATGGACCATGTCCAGGAAAAGGGCGCCCTGGTACCCGGCACGCGCCGCGATCTGGCCGGCAACGCCCTGGTGCTGATCGCCCCGGCGGGCACCACCTGGACCCTGGCCGTGGGCGCCGGGTTCCCCCTGGCCGAGCACCTGGGGACCGGCCGCCTGGCCATGGGCGACCCCGACCACGTGCCGGCCGGCATCTACGGCAAGGCGGCCCTGGAACACCTGGGGGTATGGGCCCGGGTGCGAGGCCGCGTGGCCCCCATGGCCAACGTGCGCGCCGCCCTGGCCCTGGTGGAACGCGGCGAGGCCCCGGCCGGCATCGTCTACCGCACCGACGCTGCCATCACGCCCCGGGTCCGGGTGGTGGATGCCTTCCCGCCCGACAGCCACCCGCCCATCCGCTATCCCGCCGCCCTGGTGGCCGGGCACGACCGCCAGGCGGCGCGGGATTTCCTGGCCCACCTGTTCTCGGCCGAGGCGGCGGCCGTGTTCCGGCGCTTCGGCTTCACGCCCGCGCCTGCCGCGCCCTAGGCCCATGGACGCCCTGATGCTCACCGCCGCGGAACAGCAGGCCATGGGCCTGAGCCTGCGGGTGTCCCTGTGGGCCGTGGGATGCAGCCTGCCCCCGGGCCTGCTGGTGGCCTGGCTGCTGGCGCGGCGGGACTTTCCGGGCAAGACCCTGTTGAACGGCCTGGTGCACCTGCCGCTGATCCTGCCGCCGGTGGTGGTGGGCTACGTGCTGCTGGTGCTGCTGGGCCGCCAGGGGCCCCTGGGCATGGTCCTGCACGACTGGTTCGGCATCACCCTGGCCTTCACCTGGAAGGGCGCCGCCGTGGCCGCCGCCGTGGTGTCGTTCCCGCTGATGGTGCGGGCCATGCGTCTGTCCCTGGAAGCCGTGGACCGGCGCCTGGAGGAAGCCGCCCGCACCCTGGGTGCCGGCCCCGTGGACGTGTTCCTGACCGTCACCCTGCCGCTGATCGCGCCGGGCATCCTGACCGGCACCATCATGGCCTTCGCCCGCAGCCTGGGGGAATTCGGCGCCACCATCACCTTCGTGTCGAACATTCCCGGCGAGACCCGCACCCTGCCCCTGGCGCTGTACAACCTGACCCAGGTGGTGGGCGGCGAGGCCGGGGCGGCGCGCCTGGTGGCCCTTTCCGTGGCCCTGGCCCTGGCCGCCGTGGTGGCGTCCGAGGTGCTGGCCCGGCGCATGGCGGCCCGGCTGGAGGGGCGCTGAGCCATGCTGCGGGTCGATATCCGCCACCGCTTCGGCAAGTTCGACGTGGAAGCCGCCTTCGAGGCGCCGCCGGGCATCACCGCCCTGTTCGGCCGCTCGGGCGCCGGCAAGACATCGCTGATCACCCTGCTGGCCGGCCTGGCCCGGCCCGACCACGGACGCATCGCGCTGGACGGCGACGTGCTGTTCGATTCCACCGCCGGTACCTTCGTGCCGCCGGAACGACGCCGCCTGGGATATGTGTTCCAGGACGCCCGCCTGTTCCCCCACATGACCGTGCGCGGCAACCTGTGCTACGGCATGAAGCGGGTGCCCCGGGCCGAACGCCACCAGGCCGAACGCCTCCAGACCCTGGACGACGTGGTGGACCTGCTGGACATCGCCCCCCTGCTGGACCGCCGCCCCGGCGCCCTGTCGGGCGGCGAGAAGCAGCGCGTGGCCATCGGCCGGGCCCTGCTGGCCAGCCCGCGCCTGCTGCTGATGGACGAGCCCCTGGCCAACCTGGACGCCCCGCGCAAGAACGAGATCCTGCCCTACATCGAACGCCTGCGCGACCGCCTGGGCCTGCCCATCGTTTACGTCAGCCACGCCATGGACGAGGTGATCCGCCTGGCCGATACCATGGTGCTGCTGTCCGACGGCCGCGCCGTGGCCGCCGGCACGGTGGAGGACATCATGAGCCGCTTGGACCTGCGCCCCCTGACCGGGCGCTACGAAGCCGGCGCGGTGATCGCCGCGGTGGTGGACGGCCAGTTGCCGGAGGACAACCTGACCCGCCTGGCCTTCGCCGGCCAGACCATGCTGGTGCCGCGCCTGGACCTGGCCGACGGGGCGACGCTGCGCATGCGGGTGCGGGCCCGCGACGTTTCCATCAGCCTGGACCGGCCGCGGGACATCAGTATCCTGAACGTGCTGGAAGGCACCGTGTCGGCCATCGAGGCCGGCGACGGCAAGGCCCCCCAGGTGGACGTGTTGTTGGATGTGGGTGTCCCGCTGATCGCCCGCATCACCCGCCGCTCGGCACGGGACCTGGGCCTGGCGCCGGGGCGCC
>JAGREA010000301.1 GCA_020446745.1 Rhodobacterales bacterium
GACCGTCACCTCCAGCACCACCAGGCGCTTGCCCAGCTTCAGCACCCGGCCCTCGGCGATCAGGTCGGCCGGGCTGGGGCGGTGCAGGAAGTTGATGTTGAAGCTGGTGGTCACGGCCAGGCGCACGTCGCCCAGCAGCGACAGGGCGGCGGCGTACATGCAGGCGTCGGCCAGCCCCATCATGAACGGGCCGGCCACCGTGTTGCCGGGCCGCAGCATGGAATCGCTGTAGGGCACGCGCACGGTGGCGTGGCCGTGGCCGATCTCGTCGGCCACCATGCCCAGGTCGCGGCCGAAGGGCAGCTCGTTCTCGATGATGGTGTTGAATTCCTCGACGGTGATGGCCGGCACGGCGGGCTCCTTCGATGCGAACGGTCTGTCCCGGCCTGACGGTTCCCCCACCCCCTGTCTCCGGGTTAGGATCGGCCGAAATCGCGGCGAGACTACGTGACGTTTACGTAAACGTCAATTTTGATACAATGGCGCCGCCCAACCCCGCCGCCCCCTTATCGCAGGAAGGACATCGCCCATGACCGCCCAGCCGCAAGCCCACGCCCCCGCCGCGACTCCGGCCCCGGACGACGCCCCCCTGGTGCTGCGCCAGGATGCCGACGGCATCTGCACCCTGACCCTGAATCGGCCGAACAAGTTCAATGCCTTGTCGATTGATCTTCTGACGGAGCTCCAGAATGCCCTGGACACCGTGGCGGCCGATCCGGCGATCCGCGTGGTGGTCCTGGCGGCCAACGGCCGGGCCTTCTGCGCCGGCCACGACCTGAAGGAGATGCGGGCCGACCCGGGCGAGGACGCCATGCGGGCCCTGTTCACCCAGTGCGGCCGCATGATGCAGACCATCGCCTCCCTGCCCCAGCCGGTGATCGCCCGGGTGCACGGTATCGCCACGGCGGCGGGCTGCCAGCTTGTCGCCCAGTGCGACCTGGCGGTGGCGGTGGAGGAAGCCCGGTTCGCCACCTCGGGCATCAACGTGGGGCTGTTCTGCTCCACCCCCATGGTGCCGGTGACCCGCAACCTGCCCCGCAAGCAGGCCATGGAGATGCTGCTGACCGGCGACTTCATGGACGCCCCCACGGCCCTGCAATACGGCCTGGTGAACAAGGTGGTGCCGGCGGACCAGTTGGACGCCGCCGTGGCCGAGCTGGCCGGCAAGATCGCCGCCAAGTCGCCCATCTCCATCAAGCTGGGCAAGCAGCTTTTCTATACCCAGCTGGAACACGGCCTGGCCGCCGCCTACGACCAGGCGGTGCAGACCATGACCTGCAACATGATGACCGAGGACGCCCAGAACGGCATCGACGCCTTCAACGCCAAGCAGCACATGCCCGAGTGGAAGGGGCGCTGAGGGGGCCCACCACCCCCCTCACGACGGCGGCATGCGGTAGGCGCCGTCCAGGCGGATGACCTCGCCGTTCAGCATGGGGTTGGCGCACACGTGCAGGGCCAGGGCGGCAAATTCCCGGGGCCGGCCGGGGCGGGCCGGATATTCCATCTTTTCCACCAGGGCGTCCTGGATCTCCTGGGACATGCCTTCGATCATCGGCGTCATGAACAGCCCCGGGGCGATGGCCACCACCCGGATGCCGTGGCGCGCCAGGTCGCGGGCCATGGGCAGGGTCAGCCCCGCCACGCCGGCCTTGGAGGCCGCATAGGCCGTCTGCCCGATCTGCCCCTCGTAGGCGGCGATGGAGGCGGTGTTGATGATCACCCCCCGGTCGCCGTCGTCGGACAGGGGCGCCAGGCCGGCCATGCCGGCGGCGGCCTGGGAGGCGCAGTTGAACACCCCCAGCAGGTTGACCCGCACCACCCGCTCGAACACGGCCGGGTCGTGGGCGCCGGCCCGGGTCACCGTGCGTTCGGCCGGGGCGATGCCGGCGCAGCACACCAGCACGCGCTCCTGCCCGTTGGCCGACCGGGCCGCCGTGAAGCCCTCGGCCACGCTGGCCGGGTCGCCCACGTCCACCTGGTGGTAAAGGGCGCCCACCTCGTTGGCCACCTGGGCGCCGCGCCCGGCGTCCCAGTCGAACAGGGACACCCGCGCGCCCGTGGCCGCCAGGGCCCGCACCGTGGCCTCGCCCAGGCCCGAGGCGCCGCCGGTGACGACGGCGGCGATGTTTTCATTCAGTTCCATGACTTCGCTCCCGGGGATCTTTGCTAAACGCGCTCCAGCACGGTGGCGTAGTTGGCCACCGCCGCGCCGCCCATGTTGAACACCGCCGCCAGCCGGGCGCCGGGCACCTGCATGCCGCCGGCCTCGCCGGCCAGCTGCATGGCGGCGACCACGTGCATGGACACCCCCGTGGCGCCGATGGGATGGCCCTTGGACTTCAGGCCGCCGGACATGTTCACCGGCAGCCGCCCGCCGGGGTAGACCCATCCCTCCTCCAGGGCCCGCTCGCCCTGGCCCGGAGGGGTCAGGCCCATGGCCTCGTACTGGATCAGCTCGGCGATGGTGAAGCAGTCGTGGGTTTCCACCAGGTCCAGGTCGTCCAGGGCCAGGCCGGCCTCGGCCAGCACCTGGGCCCAGGCCCGCTCGGCGCCGGCGAAACGGCTCATGTCGCGGTCCTTCATGGGGAACGGATCGGCCGCCTGGGCGCGGGCCCGCAGGCGCACCTTGCGGCTGGCCGACCGGGCCGCGTCGCCGGTGGCCAGCACCAGGGCGGCGGCGCCGTCGGACACCAGCGAGCAGTCGGTGCGCCGCAGGGGCGCGATGACGATGGGGTTCTTGTCGGAAACGGTGTTGCAGAAGTCGAACCCCAGGTCCTTGCGCATCTGGGCGAAGGGGTTGTGGGTGCCGTTCAGGTGGTTCTTGGCGGCGATGCGGGCCAGGGCGGCGCCCTTGTCGCCGTGGCGGTCGAAGTAGGCCTTGGCGATCTCGCCGAACATGCCCACGAAGCCGCCGGGCAAATCGCCTTCCGTGGGCAGGTAGGCGGCCTTCTTCAGGATCGCCCCGGCCTCGGCCGAGGACAGGTGGGTCATCTTCTCCACCCCCACCACCAGCACGTGGCGGCCGCGCCCGGCCATCAGCCGGTCGGCCCCGGCGTGGATGGCCGCCGAGCCCGTGGCGCAGGCGTTTTCCAGGCGCGTGGTGGGCGTGTGGCGCAGGTCCGGGTGGATCAGGGTGGCCAGGGATGCCGTGAAGCCCTGGTCCTGGAACCCGGCGTTGAAGTGGCCCACGAACACGGCGTCGATGTCGGCCGGTTCCAGGCCGGCGTCGCCGATGGCGTCCAGGGCCGTGGCCCGCATCATCTCCTCCAGGGTCAGGGCGTCCATGCGCCCGAACCGGGAATGGGACCAGCCGATGATGTCCACGTTCATGGGCCCCTCCTCCCCTACTGGCCGTAGGCCATCTTGGGCAGCCAGGTGACGATCGGCGGCCACAGGTACACCACGGCCAGGCCGATCAGCTGCACGATGATGAACGGGATGATGCCGCGATAGATCTGGCGCACCGTGATGTCCGGCGGCGCCACGCCCTTCAGGTAGAACAGCGCCAGGCCCATGGGCGGCGTCAGGAACGACGTTTGCAGGCACACGGCGAACAGCACCGTGAACCACACCAGATCGAAGCCCAGGTGCACCACCACCGGCGCCACCAGGGTCAGCACGATCAGCACGATCTGGATCCAGTCGATGACGAAGCCCAGGATGAACACCAGGAACATGATGGCGATGATGGTGCCGTGGGGCCCCAGGTTCAGGGCCAGCAGGGTTTCCTGGATCAGCTCGTCGCCGCCCAGCCCGCGCAGCACCAGTGAAAAGGCGCTGGCGCCCACCAGGATGGCGAAGATGAAGGCCGTGGTGCTGGTGGTCTGCTGGATCACGTCGCGCACCACGCCCAGGCTCAGGCGCTTGTTCCACAGGGCCAGCAGGGTGGCGCCCAGGGCCCCCACGCCCGAGGCCTCGGTGGGGGTGGCGATGCCGAAGAAGATGGTGCCCAGCACGGCCAGGATCAGCAGCGCCGGGGGCATGGCGGCCCGCAGCACGTCCCACAGCACCGACAGATCCACCTTGGCCGAATCCTCGGGCAGGGGCGCCATGTCGGGCCGGACGAAGGCGACGATCAGGATGTAGACGATGTACAGGCTGCCCAGCAGCAGCCCCGGGAACACCGCCCCCAGGAACAGGTCGCCCACCGACATGGACAGGCGGTCGGCCATGATCACCAGCATGATGCTGGGCGGGATCAGGATGCCCAGGGTGCCGGCCGAGCAGATGGTGCCCACGGCCAGTTCGTGCTGGTAGTTGTTCTTCATCATGATGGGCAGGCCCAGCAGCGTCAGCAGCACCACCGAGGCGCCGATGATGCCGGTGGAGGCCGCCAGCAGGATGCCGATGATGGTGATGGTCACGGCCAGGCCGCCGCGCACCCGGCCGAACAGGCGGGTGAAGCTTTCCATCATCTGTTCGGCGATGCCCGAACGGTCCAGCATCAGGCCCATGAAGATGAACATGGGCAGGGCCACCAGCACCCAGTTCTGCATCACGTTCCACAGGTCGTCGACGATCAGCGAGACGTAGGGCCAGTCGATGCCGATGAAGGTGTCCAGGTAGGTGTCGGAAAAGATCGAGATGGCGGCGAACACGATGGCCACGCCGGCCAGGGTCCAGGCCACGGGAAAGCCCACGAACAGCAGCGCGATGAACGACACGAACATCGCGACGGCAAGGATTTCATTGATTTCCATGGCCGTTACTCCACGCGCCGGTAGGCCCGGACGCCCGCCCAGGCCCGGGCCAGGCGCGCCAGGGCGGCCACCAGCAGCAGCAGGAACGAGAAGAACATCAGGGACTTGATGGCCCAGCGGAAAGGCAGCCCGCCGGGGGCGTCGGAAATCTCGCCGGTGCTGAACGAATACTGGATGAAGTTGGGCGAATAGATCAGGACGATGGCGACGTAGGGGATCAGGAACAGCAGGATGCCCAGGAAGTCGATCCACGCCTTGGTGCGGGGGCGGAAGCCTTCATGCAGGATGTCGATGCGGATGTGGTTGTCGTTCTGGACGCAGTAGGCCAGGCCGACCATCCAGCCCACGGAATACAAGTGCCACTGGGCTTCCTCGAAGGCGATGTAGCCGCGCCCGAAGGCATAGCGCATGGTCACGTTGACGACGATCACCGCGACCAGCAGCACCCAGACCCACGAGGCCAGGTTCCCGACGCGCTGGACGAAACCGTCCAGCGCTTCGGAAAACCGGGTCCGGGGCAACTCCGTGGGTTCGGTGATGGCTTCGAACTCGACGCGCGGGTCCTTCTCCCGCTCACCGGAAGTGTCGGACATGTCCTCCTCCCTTTTCCCCCACGGATGCCCCGGGGTTGTACGCTTGTTGTTGCCGTTGGCGCTTACTGGCCCACGGTCTCGTCAAAGTCCCGCGGCAGGAAGCCATAGGACTTCCACAGCGCATAGGTCTTGTGGAACGCCTTCTGGGATTCCCAGATCTTCTTGAACATGGGGTCCTTGTCGGCCTCTTCCTGGAACACTTCCTGGGACAGCTTGTACAGCTCCTTCAGCACGTCCATGGGCAGCTTGCGGGGCGTCACGCCCTTGGCCGGGAAGCCGGCCATCACCGGGCCCTGGTGGGCTTCGGCCTTGGCCAGGCTGTTGGTCACGCCGGCCATGCAGCCCAGGTTGATGATGCCCTTGCTTTCATCCGTCAGGCCGTCCCAGATCTCCTTGTTGACGATCAGGTGCAGGGACGTGAAGGTCTGGTGCCAGCCGGGGAAGTAGTTGTTCTTGACGATCTGGTTGAAGCCCAGCTTCTGGTCCACTTCCGGCAGCGAGAACTCGGTGGCGTCGATGGCGCCCTTTTCCAGGGCCTGGTAGATCTCGGCGCCCGGCAGCACGGTCACCGAGGCCCCGGCCTTCTGCATCACCTTGCCGCCCAGGCCGGCGAAGCGGATCTTCAGCCCCTTGATGTCGTTCAGGGAGGTGATCTCCTTGGCGAACCAGCCGGCGGTTTCGGGGCCGATCAGGCCGCACAGCACCGGATGCACGTTGTGGGGCGCGTACAGTTCCTCGGCCAGCTTCTGGCCGTCGCTGTAGTACCACCAGGCCATGTATTCCCAGGGCTCCAGGCCGAAGGGCACGGCGGCCAGCAGCGGCAGGGCGGGAATCTTGCCCATGTCGTAGCCGATCCAGGTATATCCGGCCTGCACCTTCTTTTCTTTCACCGCCTCCATGATCTGGAACGGGGGCACCAGCTTGCCGGGCTCGAAGATCTTCAGCTGCACGTTGCCGCCGCTGGCGACCTTCAGCATGTCGGCCACCCAGGGGGCGTTGTCGCCCAGGGCGGGCAGCGTGGACGGGAAGCCCACGGGAACCTTCCAGCGCACCTTCTCGGCCGCCGAGGCCGGCTGGGCGAAGGCGGCCACGGCCAGGGCCGCGATCCCCAGGGTCATGGATTTGACGAAGCTGTTCATTCTGTTTCCTCCCAGTCAAACGATCCGCCCGCGGTGGCGAGCAGCAGTCCTACGTGAAATGTCGATCACACGGCGTGCCGGTCCGCGGGCGGCACTTCCGGACAGCGCCGCGCCGCGCGGTTCCCGGGCCGGACGCCCCGGAACCGTCGGTCGACAACACCGGACGGACTGCGTGTGTTCCCCTGTCAACACGGACGGGGAGAAGTCTCACACTCCCGAAACCTCTGGTCTCCCCCCGAACGGGGGGCAAAAAGGGTGGACCAGGGATGGGACGGGGCGCGAGGCGGCGCGGAGAACCGGCGGAACGGTCAGAAGAACAGGCCCAGGCTGCGGGCCCGGTTCAGGGCCTCGACCCGGTTGCGGGCCTGCAGCTTGCCGTAAAGCGACTTCATGTACCACTTCACTTTTTCCGTGGAAATACCTAATTTATCGGCAATTTCTCGGTTCTTCAGGCCTTGGCTGACGGACTTCAGGATCTGCTGTTCGCGCATGTGCAGGTCAATGGCGTCCGCCGGTTCCGCCGGGGCCGGCTGTTCCGTTATCTGCCACACGGCGCGCACGGGGCCGGCCACGGCGGCCGGCACGGCGGCGTCCAGGATCGGTTCCAGGGCGGCCCGGTTGTAGGCCAGGGGCAGC
>JAGREA010000302.1 GCA_020446745.1 Rhodobacterales bacterium
ACGCGGGACAGCATGGAGGAAGCCCGGGCCGTGGACGCCGCGCGGGCACGATGGCGGTCGGCCTCCGCGTTCCTCGGTTCGATCGAAAGCCTGGGGGCCGGCGGTGTTTCGCCGGGCAACCACCGGGCCTTCGAGGCCTTCGAGACGGATGTCCTGGAGACCGCGCGCCAGTTGAAAGCGGTCACCGACGGGTTGGGAGAGCAATCCGAACAGGCTTTCGACGAGGTTATGAACGCCCTGACCTGGACGGAACTGATCAGCCTGATCGCCCTGATTCTGTCGATTCTGATGACGGTCATCGGCATCCAACTCATCTACCGCACCCTGGTGGCCAGCATGGACGAACTGTCCGAGGGCGCCCTGCGCATTGCCGAAGGCGACAGGAACCACAAGGTCGACGTCACCATCCCCATGGAGCTGGCCAGCGTGGCCGACACCTTCAACCGCATGACGGAGAAGATCCTGGAGCAGGAAAAAGCCCTGGTCACCGCGGCGTCGGTCGACTCCCTGACCGGGCTCTACAACCGCCGGGAGTTCGACCGGGTGTTGGAGGATGAGGTCAAACGCAGCCTGCGCTATGGAACGTCCGTGGCGCTGGTCCTGGTGGACATCGACCACTTCAAGAAGTTCAACGACACCCACGGCCACCAGGGCGGCGACGAGGCCCTGCGCACGGTCGCCGAAACATTGATGGACGGCATCCGCCGGGTCGACAAGGCCTTCCGCTACGGGGGCGAGGAATTGGCGGTGGTTCTGCCGTCGAGCGACCTGGAGACGGCGGCGCAGACGGCCGAGCGGCTGCGGGCCGCCATCGAGGAGAAGGACATCGAGCTGCCCGAAGGCGGCCCGGCGCAGGTGACCGTCAGTCTGGGGGTCGCCGTCTGTCCCGACCAGGCCCAGGAGGAGGAACGCCTCGTGGAGGCGGCCGACGAAGCCTTGTACGAAGCCAAGGAGTCGGGGCGCAACCGAGTGGTGAAGGCGCCGGTTTCCTAGTCGGAGTCGAGGAACCGCGCCATCTGCTCGCGGATGTCGTCGGGGATCGGCACCGGCTTGATGCCGTCCAGCGAGGCGGTCACCAGGCGGTGGTTGGCGCGGATGCGCTCCTCGTCCCTGCACAGGGCGCGGTGCTCCAGGGTGATCGACTTGGTGCCCAGGTGGGTCAGCCGCATCTCCCAGTCCAGCACGTCGTTCATGTAGCTGGGCGCCGAGAAGTCCACCTCCAGGTGGGCCGTGGGGATGCCCAGGCGCCGATCCAGGTGGTAGGTCAGCCAGTCACAGCCCAGCTCCAGCTTGAACCAGTCCTCCACCGCCTGATTGATGAAGAAGAAATAGTTCGGATAGAAGATGATGCCGGCGGCGTCGCAATGCTCGTAACGCACGGTGACACGGCGCAGAAAGACCTGGCCGCTCATACCTCGGGTACCACGGCGGTGGCCTCGATCTCCAGCTTGGCGCCTTCCTCGATGAAGCCGGCCACCTGGATCACCGCCATGACGGGCCAGTTGCCGCCCATCACCTCGCGGTAGGCGGCGCCCACCTCGGGAAGGGAGTCCAGGTACTCCTTCTTGTCGCCGATGAACCAGGTCAGGCGCACGATATGCTCGGGCCCGGCGCCGGCCTCGGCCAGGACGTCGACGATGTTCCGGAACGCCTGGCGCGCCTGGCCGGCGAAGGAATCGGTTTCGAATACCTCGTCGCCGGTCCACCCCACCATGCCGGCGACGAAGACCATGCGCCCGCTGGCCACGATGCCGTTGCTGTACCCCTTGGGCCGTTTCCAGCCGGGGGGATTCAGGATTTCCATGTCCGCGTCCTCACTTTGTGCTTGCCGCTGCTGGCCAGAATAGTTTAAACTGCAAATTAATCAATCTAAAATATTTAGATTGCGTGTTATCCGCAAGTGGGCTCCGGACACCGCCTGGCCATGACCGCAACCGCGCGAGACCCCGCATCGGACCTGGACCGCTTCCCGCTGCGCGGGCGGCATGCCCTGGTCACGGGCGGCTCGCGGGGCATTGGCGCCGCCTGCGCCCGGGCCCTGGCCGGCTTGGGTGCGGACGTCACCCTGTTGGGGCGTACCGCGGCCACCCTGGACATCCTGAAGGACGAACTGATCGAGGTCCATGGCGTGGGCGCCGCCACGGTTGCCGCCGACGTCCTGGACGAGAACGCCCTGCGCCGGGCCGTGGCCCGGGCGGAGGAGGGGCTGGGCCCCGTCGGCATCCTGGTCAACAACGTGGGCGGCACCACCAGTGCCCCCATCGAGAAGGTGGACGCGGCCGTGTGGCACCAGGCCCTGGCCCTCAACATGACCAGCACTTTCACCTGCTCCCAGGCGGTGATCCCGACCATGAAGGCGGCGGGATGGGGGCGCATCGTCAACATCGCCTCGACCGCCGGGCTGAAGGGCTACGCCTACGTGGCGCCCTATTGCGCCGCCAAGCACGGGGTCATCGGCCTGACCCGGGCCCTGGCCGTGGAACTGGCGCGCACCGGGATCACGGTCAACGCCGTCTGCCCCGGCTTCGCCGACACCGACATGACCCGCGAGACCGTGGACAACATCCGGGCCAAGACCGGCCGCGACGCCGAGGCGGCGCGTGCCGAGCTGGCGGCCCTGAACCCCCAGGGACGGCTGATCGACCCTGGGGAAGTGGCCGCGGCGGTGGCCTACCTGTGCCTGCCCGCCGCGGGTTCGATGACCGGCCAGGCCCTCGCCGTGGCCGGAGGAGAAGTGATGTGACGACAGAATTCCAACCCCCGGAA
>JAGREA010000303.1 GCA_020446745.1 Rhodobacterales bacterium
GTTGTTGCGGGGTGTCTTCCACGATCTTGTCCGTCATTGTTGTCTCTTCCTTGATGTCAGACGGGGGAACAGAGGGTTTCCAGGGCGGTCCGGGCCGCCCCGTCGGAGCCTTCGATCAGGGCATGCCACAGGGCCGGGGGCACGCGGTGGCGGTCGTAGTCCACCACCACGGACAGGCTGTGCGGCGACAGGCGGTAGGACCGCACCCCGGCGGCCGCGGCCGCCAGCCGCTTCAGGTCCTGCAGGGGCGCCCCCTTGGCCGTGGTCACCGCCGCCGCGCCGAACCGCAGGCGCAGGCGCCCCGGCACGTGGTGGGCGATGTGCAGGTCCCGGCGCAGGGCCAGCAGCGAGTCAAAGGTGGTTGCGTCGATCCCCGAAGCGGATCGAGCGGGTACGCCGGTCAAGGGATTGGACTCCGCGATGGCAGAAAACCGTCACACCATCTTCAAAGGAGTCCCTGGGGGGGTCCAGGCGAAAGGGCGCCGGTGGCGTTTGCGCACCAACGCATGGGACGGACGGCACGGGGTTCAGGGCAACTGGTGCTGCCAGGGCGGGTTGGCCCCGGCCTGGCCCACGGTGAAGGCCGACACCGCCGCCGCCAGGTCCAGGGCGGCGGTCAGGTCCGGGGCGGCCAGGGCGGCCAGGCCGTCCTTGGACAGCACGCCGCGCCGCCGCAGGCCGGCCAGCAGCCCGGCGTTGAAGGTGTCGCCGGCGCCCACCGTGTCCACCACCTTGGCCGGGCGGGCCGGCACCGCCAGGTCCAGGCCGGCGGTCACGGCCCGGGCCCCCTCGGCGCCCCGGGTCAGGATCACCAGGCGGGCGCCGTCGGCGATCCAGGCCCGGGCCACGGCGTCGAACGGCAGCCCGGGGGCCAGCCAGTCCAGGTCCTCCTGCGACACCTTGATGATGTCGCTGAGGCCCGCCATGCGGGTCAGGCGGGCCCGGTAGGCGGTCTCGTTCGTCACGAAGCCGGGGCGGATGTTGGGGTCGAACGAGATCACCGCGCGGTCCGCGTGGCGCGCCATCAGGTGTTCGTAGGCCGCGCCGCAGGGCTCGGGGATCAGGCTGATGGCGCCGAAGTGGAGCGCTGCCGCCTTGGCCGGCAACACGGGCAAATCGGGGATGTCCAGCAGGCGCCCGGCCGTGTTCTCGTCATAGAAGGTGTAGCTGGCGTTGCCGCCCGACAGGGTGACGAAGGCCAGGGTGGTGGGGCGCGGGCTGCGCACGCACAGTCCCGTATCGACGCCCGAGTCCGCCAGGTGGGCGGCCAGACGGCGGCCGAACATGTCGGTGGACAGGCCCGACAGGAATCCCACGTCCTCGCCCAGGCGGCCCAGGGCCACGGCGGTGTTGAACACGGCCCCGCCGGGCACCGGCAGGAACGCCAGCCCGCCCGCTTCGCTTTTCCCTGGGGTCACTTCCCGGGGCAGCATGTCGATCAGGGCTTCGCCGCAGCAGATGATCATGGCCGGGCCTCCGTGCCGGGCGGGGGGATCAGCGGTTCACATAGGCGGTCAGGGTGGCCTCCACGCCGTCCGCCCACAGGGCCCTCAGGGCCGCGGCGAAGGCCTGCTGGAACGCCGGCGACCAGTTGACCGGGCCGTAGATGTCCTCCATGGCCAGCCAGGCCGCCGGGTCGTCGCGGGCCGCCCGGGCCACCGGGACCAGCCGGTCCCAGTTGGGGTCGTTGGGCGCGATGGTCTGGCCGTCCTGGGTGGTGCCGTGACAGTAGCGGCACCACAGGGCCGATTCCAGGGCCAGGCCGGCCACGTCCACGCCGGCCTTCACCGAGTCGGCGATGGTGGGGATGATGAACTTGGGCTGGCGGTTGGAGCCGTCCAGGCACAGGCGCCGCACGGTGTCGCCGATCTTCGGGTTGGCGAACCGGGTCTCGATGGAATCCAGATAGGCGTTCAGGTCCGTGTCGGGCACCGGCGGCACCATGGGCAGGATCTGGTTTTCCTCCACCTTGCGGAAGAAGGCCCTGACCAGGGGATGGGCCATGGCCTCGTGGACGTATTCGACGCCCAGCAGGCCGGCCGGATAGGCGATCACCGCGTGGCCGCCGTTGAGGATGCGCAGCTTCATGTTCTCGTAGGGCGTCACGTCGGGCACGAACTGCACGCCCACGGCCTCCAGCGGCGGGCGCCCGGCCGGGAAGGTGTCTTCCAGCACCCACTGGGTGAAGGCCTCGCAGAACACCGGCGAGTCGTCGACCACGCCATAGTCCCGCTCCGTCATCGCCCGTTCCCTCTCGCCGGTGGCCGGGGTGATGCGGTCCACCATGCCGTTGGGGAAGGCCACGTTTTCGGCGATCCAGTCGGCGAAGGCCGGGTCCGACAGGCGGGCCAGGCCGGTCACCGCGTTGCGGGTGACGACGCCGTTGTGGGGTACGTTGTCGCAGGACATGACGGTGAAGGGCGCGAACCCCGCCGCCCGGCGCCGGGCCAGGCCGGCGATGATCAGGCCGAACACGGTTTGCGGGTGGTCGGGCGTGCGGGCGTCGGCGGCGATGGCCGGTGCCGAGGGGTCGAAGGCGCCGTTGGAATCCACGAAGTAGCCGCCCTCGGTGACGGTCAGCGACACGATGCGGATGGCCGGATCGGCCAGGGCGGCGATGGTGGTGTCGGTGTCGCCCACGGGCAGGAAGGCGGTCATGGGGCCGATGACCCGGGCCCGGTTGCTGGCGGCCTCCTGCTCCACCAGGGTGGACAGGTAGTCCTGGCGGGCCAGCGTGTCGCGCATGCGGGCGTCCGACGGCATCACCCCGGCGCCGACGATGGCCCAGTCGTGGGCCCGGCCGGCGTTGAACAGGGCGTCCAGGTAGTAGGCCTGGTGGGCCCGGTGGAAGTTGCCCACGCCGAAATGCACGATCCCGGGCGTCAGGGCGGCGCGGTCGTAGGCCGGCACCGACAGGGCGGCGCCCAGGCTATGGAGGGTGCGGTTGCTCAGCCGTTCGGCCATCGCTTTTACCCCTAGGTCCATGGCGGCTGAGCCGGTCAGCTCATCCAGTTGCCGCCGTCCACGTTGTAGGTCTGGGCGACCACGTATTCGCTTTCCGGGCCGGCCAGGAACAGGGCCATGCCCACCAGGTCCTCGGCCGTGCCCATGCGGCCGTAGGGGACTTCGGCGCCCACCAGGCGCTTCTTTTCGCCCAGGGGCCGGTGTTCGTACTTGGCGAACAGGGCGTCCACGCCGTCCCAGTGCTCGCCGTCCACCACGCCGGGGGCGATGGCGTTGACGTGGATGCCGTGGCGGATCAGGTCCAGCCCCGCCGACTGGGTCAGGCTGATGACGGCGGCCTTGGTGGCGCAGTAGACGGCCACCAGGGGCTCGCCCCGGCGCCCGGCCTGGCTGGCCATGTTGATGATCCGCCCGCCCCGGCCGCGGGCGATCATCACCCGGGCCGCGGCCTGCAGGGTGAACAGCGTGCCGGCCACGTTGACGGCGAACAGGCGGTCATAGCTTTCCCGCGTGATCTCCACCACCGGCGCGGCATCGAACAGGGCCGCGTTGTTGACCAGGATGTCGATGCCGCCGAAGGCCAGGTCCACGGTGTTCACGGCCCGGTCGATGGAACCCTGGTCGGTCACGTCCAGGGCCACGGCGATGGCGCCCCCGCCGATGTCATCGGCGGTCTGGCGGGCGCCATCGATGTTGATGTCGGCAATGGCCACCCGGGCGCCTTCGCGCGCGTAGGCTTCGGCAAAGGCCCGGCCGATGCCCCGGGCCGACCCGGTGATCAGGGCCGCCTTGCCGTCCAGGCGTTTCATCGCACGGCGCTTCCATCCCGGTCGAAGCGGTAGATCTTGTCGCCGGGCACGGTCACCGTGATGGCGTCGCCGTGGCGCAGGGCCAGTTCGCCCGGCGCCCGCACCGTCAGGGTGCCCACGCCGTCCACGGCCACGTGCAGGAAGGTGTCGGACCCCAGGTGCTCGGCCACGCCCACGGTGCCCTGCCACATGCCCGCGTCCTGGGTGATCACCAGGTGCTCGGGCCGCACGCCGATGGTGTGGGCGCCGTGTTTGGAAGCCTCGGCCCCCTCGATGAAGTTCATCTTGGGCGAGCCGATGAAGCCGGCCACGAACAGGTTGGCCGGGCTGTTGTACAGCTCCAGCGGCGAGCCCACCTGCTCGATGTAGCCGTCGCGCAGCACCACGATCTTGTCGGCCATGGTCATGGCCTCCACCTGGTCGTGGGTGACGTAGATCATGGTGGTGGCCAGCTTCTGGTGCAGTTCCGAGATCTCCAGGCGCATGTTCACGCGCAGCGCCGCGTCCAGGTTGGACAGGGGCTCGTCGAACAGGAACGCCATGGGCTCGCGCACGATGGCCCGGCCGATGGCCACGCGCTGGCGCTGGCCGCCGGAAAGCTGGCCGGGGCGCCGGTCCAGGTAGTCGGTCAGGTTCAGCACCTGGGCCGCCCCGTTCACCTTGCGGTCGATCTCCGCCTGGTCCAGGCCCGCCATCTTCAGCGGGAAGGCGATGTTCTTGCGCACCGACATGTGGGGGTAAAGGGCGTAGGTCTGGAACACCATGGCCAGGCCGCGGGCCGCGGGCCGGGCCGTGGTGGCATCCTGGCCGTTGATCTCGACCGTGCCCGAGGTCACGTCCTCCAGCCCGGCGATGAGGCGCAGCAGGGTCGACTTGCCGCAGCCGGACGGGCCGACGAAGACCACGAACTCCCCTTCCACGATGGACAGGTCCAGGGGGGGGATGACTTCCACGTCACCGAACCGCTTGGTGACCTGTTTCAGGACAATGCTTCCCATGGTCCGCTCCTATTTCACTGCGCCGAAGGTGAGGCCGCGAACCAGCTGCTTCTGGCTGAACCAACCCATGATCAGGATCGGCGCGATGGCCATGGTCGAAGCGGCGGAAAGCTTGGCGTAGAACAGCCCTTCGGGGCTTGAGTAGCTGGCGATGAAGGCGGTCAGCGGGGCCGCCTTGGCCGCCGTGAGGTTGAGCGTCCAGAACGCCTCGTTCCAGGACAGGATGATGTTCAGCAGCAGGGTCGAGGCGATGCCCGGCACGGCCATGGGGGTCAGCACGTGCAGGATTTCGGCCCACAACGTGGCCCCGTCCATGCGCGCCGCCTCCAGGATCTCGCCGGGGATCTCCTTGAAGTAGGTGAACAGCATCCAGATGATGATCGGCAGGTTGATGAGCGTCAGCACGATCACCAGGCCGGTGCGGGTATCCAGCAGGCCCGCGTCCCGGAAGATCAGGTAGATGGGAATCAGCACGCCCACGGGGGGCAGCATCTTGGTGGACAGCATCCACATCAGCACATCCTTGGTCCGCCGGCCGGGCACGAAGGCCATGGCCCAGGCGGACGGGATGGCGATGAGGAGACCCAGCAGGGTGGACCCCACCGAGATCACCACCGAATTCCAGAAGTGGCGGAAATAGTCCGACCGCTCCTGCACCTCGGCATAGTTCTCCAGCGTCCAGTCGAAGCCCAGGAACAGGGGCGGCGAGGCGATGGCGTCGGCCTCGGTCTTGAAGCTGGTCAGGATGGTCCACAGGATGGGGAAGAAGATCAGCAGCCCCACGGCCCAGGCCAGGACCGTGACCACCATCTTGCGTCTTGGCGTGACGGAACGTGCCATGGCTCAGGCCTCCAGGTTCTTGCCGATCATCCGCATCAGGAAGAATGCGACGATGTTGGCCAGAATGACGGCGATGATGCCGCCGGCGGAACCGCCGCCCACGTCGAACTGCAGCAGCGACTGGGCGTAGACCAGGTAGGTGATGTTGGTGGACGCATACCCGGGCCCGCCGTTGGTCGTCACCAGGATCTCGGCGAAGATCGACAGCAGGAAGATGGTCTGGATCAGGATCACCACCGTGATGGCCCGCGAAAGGTGCGGCACCACGATGTAGATGAACCGGCTGAAGGGGCCGGCGCCGTCCATCTCGGCGGCCTCGAGCTGGTCCTGGTCCAGGGACTGCAGCGCCGTCAGCAGGATCAGGGTGGCGAAGGGCAGCCACTGCCAGGCGACGATCAGGGTCACCGAAAACAGCGGCGCGTGGGCCAGGAAGTCGAAGGGCTCCAGCCCCATGGCCTTGGCCGCGTGGGCGAACAGGCCGTTCACCGGGTTCATGAACATGTTCTTCCACACCAGGGCCGAAACCGTGGGCATGACGAAGAACGGGGCGATCACCAGGATGCGCACGACACCCTGGCCGAACACCGGCTGGTCCAGCAGCAGGGCCAGCAGGGTGCCGCCGATGATGGTGATCACCAGCACGCCCAGGACCAGCAGCAGGGTGTTGGACAGGGCCGCGAAGAACGCCGGATCGGTCAGGAAGAATTCATAGTTCAGGAACCCGATCCATTCCTCGGTACCCGGCGACAGCAGGTTGTAGCTTTGGAACGAGAACCAGATGGTCATCGACAGCGGCACGATCATCCAGCCCAGCAGCAACAGCACCGAGGGCGAGATCATGAACCGCGCGGCCGTCCGCGAGTGGGTGGTGGCCATGGGGGCTCTCCCGGTCAGGGGGAAGAAAATGGGGGCCGGTCCCGAGGGATACGGGGGAGGGACCGGCCCCCAAGGGGCGGGGAGGAACCTACTTGGGATATCCCGCCTTACGCATGGCCCGCTGGGTCAGGGCCTGGGCGTTCTTCAGCGCCTGATCGGCCGTGATGGTGCCCGCCAGGGCGGCGGCGAACTGCTGACCCACGGCCGTGGCGATGCCCTGGAATTCGGGAATGGCCACGAACTGCACGCCCACGTAGGGAACCTTGTCGACGGTGGGGCTGTTGGGGTCGGCGGAATTGATGCTGTCCAGGGTCATCTGGGCGAACGGCACCTTGGCGTATTCCGGGTTGTCATACAGCGACTGGCGGGTGCCCGGGGGCACGTTGGCCCAGCCTTCCTTGGACGCCACCAGGGCCAGGTATTCCTTGGACGTGGCCCAGGCGACGAAGGACTTGGCCGCGTCCACCTTCTTCGAGCCGGCGGGGATGCCCAGGCTCCAGGCCCACAGCCAGTTGCCGCGCTTGCCCAGGCCGGTATCGGGGGCCAGGGCGAAGCCCACCTTGTCGGCCACGGCGCTGTCCTTGGGGTTGGTGACGAACGAGGCCGCCACGGTGGCGTCGATCCACATGCCGCACTTGCCGGACTGGAACAGGGCCAGGTTTTCGTTGAAGCCGTTGGAGGACGCCCCCGGAGGGCCCGACTGGCCCATCATGTCCAGGTAGAAGGTCAGGGCCTTCTTCCACGGCGCGGTGTCGAACTGGGGCTTCCAGTCCATGTCGAACCACTTGGCGCCGAACGAGTTGGCGGTGGCGGTCAGGAAGGCCATGTTCTCGCCCCAGCCGGCCTTGCCGCGCAGGCAGATGCCGTAAACCTCGTTCTTCTTGTCGGTCATGGCCTGGGCGGCCTTGGCGATGAAGTCCCAGGTGGGGGCCTTGGGCATGGACAGGCCGGCCTTCTCCATCAGGTCGGTGCGGTACATGACCATGGAGCTTTCGCCGTAGAACGGCGCCGCGTACAGGTTGCCGTCCACGGTCAGGCCGCCGCGGATGGCCGGCAGGATGTCGTCCGCGTCGTAGGACGCCGGCAGGTCGTTCAGCGACACCAGCCAGCCCTTCTTGCCCCAGATCGGAACCTCGTAGGTGCCGATGGTCATCACGTCGTACTGGCCGCCCTTGGTGGCGATGTCGGTGGTGACGCGCTGGCGCAGCACGTTCTCTTCCAGGGTCACCCACTCCAGCTCGATGTCCGGATGCTTGGCGGTGAACTCGCCGCTCAGCTTCTGCATGCGGATCATGTCGCCGTTGTTGACGGTGGCGATGGTCAGCTTCTCTTTTTCGGCGTGGGCGGCAAACGCCATCAGCGTGGCCGCCGTCGCCCCGACAAGAATGCGGGACAGGGTCATGGTCGGTTCCTCCGTGTCGTGGTCGCGCTCTTGTTGATGAGCATTTGCTTGGACTATGAGCAAGTATTCGCTTAAACGGCATGGCTTGTCAAGAAGGATGTTTCACCGGGCCATGTTGCGGCGCACAAAATGTGCCCGATGCTTCGGAAATTCGTAAGGGAATTGAAGGGTGTAGGGGGGCTGGGCGCGGGCCGGATCAGGCCACCAGGGACTCGGCCGTGGTCTCGTCGGTGATCAGGCCGGTCAGCCATCGCCCCGTCAGGGCGGCGCGGATGGCCCGCAGCTTGTTGGGCCCCCGGGCCACGCCGATGAACGGGCGCGCCGGTTCCTTGACCAGGGGCACGCTGGTCACCCGGTCGTTGACCTGGCCGGGGATCAGGTCGCCCCGGTCGTCGAACGACCAGCCGATGATCTCGCCGGCCCCGCCGGCGGCCTGCAGGGCGGCCAGCTCGTCGGCGGTGATGAAGCCGTCGGTCAGCAGGGGCGGGGCGTCATTCAGCTCGCCGATACCCACGAACGACACGTCGGCGCGGCCGGCCAGCTCGATGTTGCGGCGGATGGGGATCTGGGCGCAGACCACGTCGCGCTCGTCGCGCGAGGTCGCCACCACGGGTACGGCCAGGGGGTGGCGCGGCGCCCCGGTGGCATCGCCGATCACGGTGATGGGGTCGTTCACGTTGGCCGAGCCGTCGGGGGCCAGGCTGCCCACCAGGGACACCACCTTGTGCTGCGGGCAGGCCATGCGCGACACCTGGTCCACGGCGCCGCGGATCTCGCGCCCCGTGCCCAGGGCCATGACGATGGGCCCGTCCGCCTTCAGCCACTTCTCCATTTCCGCCGCCGCCACCTCGGCGATGCCCAGGGCCGGGTCCTGGGACGTGGGGTCGACCAGGGTGACCTCGCAGAACGTCAGGCCGAAGCGGTCCTGCAGGGCCTGGGCCAGTTCCATGCACCGGGCGATGGGGTGGTCCAGCTTGAACTTCACCAGCCGCTCGCGCATGGCCAGGGCCACCAGCCGCTGGGCCGACTGGCGCGAGATGTTCATCTTGGCGGCGATCTCGTCCTGGGTGTTCTGGGCCACGTAGTAGAGCCACCCGGCGCGGGCGGCGTCGTCCAGTCGCAGGCGGTCGGTCTTGGTGTCGCGGGGCATGGGGCGGGGGCCGGACGGTGCGGAAGGTGGCCCGTAGGGTAGTAGGCAGGTGCCCAGCGATCAAGCAAATGCCAATGTTCGGGGGGCGGCTAGGCGAGCGGGCCGTCGGTCACCAGCACCCCGTCGGCATCGCAGTACACATGGTCGCCGGGGGTGAACAGCACGCCGCCGAAGGCCACGGGCACGTCGATGGCGCCGATGCCGTCCTGGCGCGGCCGCACGAACGACACGCCCAGGGCCTTGACCCCCAGGTCGATGGTCGCCAGGACCGCGGTATCGCGCACGGCGCCGTTGATGACCAGCCCCGACCAGCCGTTGTCGCGCAGGATGCCGGCCTGGATGTCGCCCACCAGGGCCCGGTTCAGCGACCCGCCGCCGTCCAGCACGATCACCGCCCCGTTGCCCGGCTGGCGGAACAGGGATTTCGCCAGGGCCGTGTCCTCGGCCGTGACCACCGTGCGCACGGGGCCGTGGAACAGGCGTTTGGCGCCATAGTCGATCAGCGGCAGGGCGCAGCGGCGCACCTTGTCCGGGTGGGCGTCGTGCAGGTCGGCGGTGGCCAGGGAGACGGTCATGGGGCGGGCTCCGTTGTCAGGTGGCGGATCAGCGCTTCGGCGTAGGCCCGGGTGCCCAGAGCGCCGCCGATGTCGCCGGTGCGGGTTTCCGGCCGGGCCAGGCCGGCGGCCACGGCCTCGCGAAGGCGCGCCGCGCCCCGGGCCAGGGCCGGTTGGTCGTGGCGGGTGGACAGCCAGTCCAGCAGCATGGCCGTGGACAGGATCAGCGACGTGGGGTTGGCCTGGTCCTTCCCGGCGATGTCGGGGGCCGAGCCGTGCTGGGCCTGGGCCATGGCGTGGTCGTCGCCGGCATTCAGCGAGGCCGCCAGGCCCAGCCCGCCGGCCAGTTCCGATGCCAGGTCCGACAGGATGTCGCCGAACATGTTGGTGGTGACGATGACGCCGAACCGGCCCGGGTCGCGCACCAGCAGGGCGGCCACGGCGTCCACCAGGGCCTCGTCGTAGGGCACGGTGGGGAAGCGCGCCGCCACGGCCCGGGCCTCCTCCAGGAACAGGCCGTCGGACAGGCGCATGACGTTGGCCTTGTGCACCGCCGTCACCTTGCGGCCCGAGGCGGCGGCCAGATCGAAGGCCCGCTCGACGATGCGCCGCGAACCCTGGCGGGTGATCTTGCGGAAGGCCAGGGCCAGGTCGCCGGTGGGCATCACCTCGCCGGTGCCGGCCACCATGGTGCGGTCGGCATAGAAGCCTTCCGTGTTCTCGCGCACGATGACCAGGTCCAAGGGCACCAGGTCTGGGGGCGCCGCCACGGGCCGCGCCACGCCGGGGAAGGACCGGGCCGGGCGGATGTTGGCGTACAGGTCCAGGCCGATGCGCAGGGCGCCCGACGGATTGATCCCGCCCTGGGCCACGGGCGGATAGTCCAGGTGCGACACGGGGCCCAGGATGATGCCGTCGGCGGCCCGGGCGCGGGCCTTGGTGGCGTCGGTCAGGGTGGTGCCGTGGGCGTCCAGCGACCGGAAGCCCACGATGTCGCGGTCCACGGCCAGGCCCAGGTCCAGGGCTTCCAGAACGGACAGGGTGGCGTCCAGGATTTCCCGGCTGATGCCGTCGCCGTCCAGGGCCAGGAGGGTCAGGGTCATCGGGGGTTCCTCTGCTGGGCATCCCGCGCCAGGGCGGCAAGGCGGAAGAACCCGTGGACCATCTTGGAATAGGGCACCAGCAGGAAGAAGGCCAGCACGCTGCCCAGGTGCAGGGCCAGCAGGGCGGGCATCCACCCGGTGCCCGTGGCGGCATAGAGCGCCAGGCCGCTGGCCGCCACGGCCAACAGCAGCAGCACGAAGGCCATCTCGCCGCCCCACAGGGCTTCCGCTCCCAGGTGCCGCTCGCCCCGGGTCTTCAGCCAGGCCAGCCCGGCCGCGCCAAAGGTGAGCAGCACGCCGCCCGGCACCCCCAGCAGCTTGGGAAGGCTGAACGGGCCATAGGGTGCCGGCA
>JAGREA010000304.1 GCA_020446745.1 Rhodobacterales bacterium
CGCGGCGGCCATGGGGGTCTCGGGCGCCGGCGGCGGGGCCGGCTTCTGCTCGCTGAGCAGGCCGCCGTGGATGTAGCCGGTGGCGCCGCCCGCCAGGGCGACCTGGTACCAGGTTTCGCCGCCCAGGGTGACCGCGCCCTGGGGATAGACCGGATCATTGGCCTCGACCCCGCCGATGCGGGCCGAATCGGTGGTCGGCCGGGCCCGCACATTGGCGTTGGTGGAAGCCCACATCTCGCTGGGCGCCGGCTTCAGGTCCAGGGTTTCGGGCTGCGGCGCGGCGGGCGCCGCCGGCACCGGCGGCAGCTTGGCCATGGCCGCGGCCCCCTTCAGCTCGGCCGAGGCCAGCTTGCATTCGATTTCCCGCTCGTTGGAATCCTCGTACTTCCAGTACACGGGATAGCGCATGTCGGGCGAATAGTAGGTCAGCAGTTCCGACGAGTAGCTGCCGGTGTAGCGCTGCTCGTCCACCTCGACCACGTTCAGGTCGCCGGAGCCGGGCACGTAGTACAGCTCGCTGCCGATGACGGCGATCTTGTAGCTCCACCCCAGGCGCTTGGCGCCGCGGAACTCGTCCAGCCAGCCGCTGTACTTCTTGCCCACTTCCAGGTTCTTCAACTGGTTGAACTCGCTGGGCACGGAATTCATCTTGCCCACCACGCCGCTGACCTGTTCGCGCTTCATCAGCGTCGTCGGCAGGAAGTAGTAGGGCTTTTCGAACCGGTTGCGCACGCCGGCCGTGTCCACGTGGACCAGCACCTGGTCGCCGTTCACTTCCAGGATGGTATAGGTCTCCTGGTACTGCTGGCCGGTGGCCAGGGCGCAGTCGAACGCATACTTGCTACCGGGAGTCGGCGGCTGCATTTCCACGGCCAGGGCCGGCGCGGTTCCGGCGGCCAGGGCTGCCAGGGTTAGCACGGCGGTTCTTGTGGCGGGCCCGTTCATCGGGGTACATGTGATCTTCATTGACTTCGCCTCATCTCCCAGAGTTGCAACATCTTGCGTGATAATCGACCGTCATTCCAGGGCATTATGCGAACGGCACGCATTCCAGCGGGCCGGCAACGCACCATCGGCGAACCCGGCGCCGTGATCCGAACCATGGCCGGAATCGCGGCGGCGACGGCGTTGCCGCTGGTCTTGGCCCTGGTCCTGGCCCTGGTCCTGGCTGGGGCACCGGCGCGGGCCCAGGAACCGAATCAGACGCTGGCCGCGGCGGCCCCGTCCGAGGTGGCGCACACCTGGTCCGCCGCGCGGGTCGCCCTGCCGTCGCTGAACCCCAACGACCGCCCCACCCTGGGTCGCCTGCGCGATGCCCGGGTGCGGCGCGCCATGGCCGCCATCCCCCGGGGGGTGAGCCTGCCGGTGGTGCTGCTGTTCCACGGCTGCGACGGCATCGGCGACGAAGAAGAAAGCACCCTGCTGTTCCTGATGGACGCCGGCTACGCCGTGTTCACGCCCGACAGCTTCGCCCGCACCGGGCGCCGCTCCAACTGCGCCCCCGGCGTGGGCCAAATCTCGCTGGCGCCCGAATCCCATGCCCTGCGCCAGGAGGAGATCGCCTATGCCCTGTCCGCCCTGCGGGCCCAGCCCTGGGTGGACAAGTCGCGCATCTTCGCCATGGGCTACAGCGAGGGCGCCATGGCCATCGCCGGCTACCCGGGCGGCGGGTTCGCCGGGCTGATCATCACCGCCTGGCACTGCCACGGCCTGGGGGCCTTTCACGGCATCCGGGCGCCCCTGGACGAACCGGTGCTGGCCATCGTGGGCAGCGACGACCCCTGGTATCACGCCCTGAAGGGCCGCCACTGCGGCGAGCTGTTCAATGGCCGGCCCAATTCCCTGTCCATGGTGCTGCCCGGCGGCAAGCATTCGGTGATCAATTCCCACCGGGTGGACAATTCGGACCGGGCCAAGGACGCCATCCTGAAGTTCCTGTCGCGCTGACACGGCCTGGCCCCGGCGCCCTATTTGGGCACCGGCGGCAGGACCTGGCCGGCCCCGAAGTTCAGGGGGTGCCAGGAACGGTCCTGGCCCAGGATCCACGACCGGCCGGTCCAGGTATCCACCATCACCACGGTGTCGCGCCGGCGGTTTTCCGATCGCGGTTCCTCGGTGTGGTACATGGTGCCGGCGACCACGCGGTAGCGGCCGTCATCCTCGATACCGGCCTGGGCCCGGGACAGGGCCGGCGAGCCGGGGGCGTTGAGGGCCAGCACCGCCAGCAGGGCGGCCAGGGCCGTTCGTCGTGATGTCCGTCGGGTCATGGAGACCTCCTTCAGCAAGGGTTTCAAGGCATTGTGCCCCGCCACCCGAGGCCGGGCGGTGCCGCCCCACACCCCGGCGCTGTGATAAATGTCACATCCCCACGACGGGACGAAAAAAGGGCCGGCGCAACGGCCGGCCCTTGGATCGGAAAGCGGGGAACGGGGCCCTACTGGGCGCGGCGGAACTCCACGCGGCGGTTCACGGCGGCGTCGGGATCGGCCGAGTCCAGGGGCTCGGATTCGCCCACGCCCACCACCCGCAGGCGCTTGGGGTCCACCCCATGCTGTTCCACCAGGTAGCGTTCCACGGCCAGGGCGCGTTCCTGCGACAGGGCCAGGTTGTAGTCGTCGGTGCCCTTGGCGTCGGTGTGGCCGACGATGGTCAGCGAGAACTCGATGGCCCGGTTGCGGGCCAGCACGGCGCCCAGGCTGTCCAGGTAGGGCTTGGCGGAGTCCGAGATGCGGGCGGAGTCGAAGTCGAATTCCACGGCCATGCCGAAGGCCCGTTCGCCCTGGGGTTCCGGCGTCAGGTTCTCGCGGGCCTGCTGGCCCTTGGAACCGCTGAACACCAGGCCGCGGGTGATGCCGCTGCGGGTGCGGCCCTGGCCCATGTCGTTCAGTTCCGGGAACAGGATCTTCGAGACCTCGTCCTGGGTGGGCGGCCGTTCGTTGAACTGCTTCATGTCGCCGGCCAGGGCCGGTACCGAGGCCAGAAGGGCACCGCCGAGCAGCGCGGCGCCGAGGAGGGTGTGAAAGCGTCTCATGGGTCTATCCTCGTTTCAGGACGGGGGGCGCGGGCGGCGGGGGCCGCTCAGCGCACGCGCACCGTCAACAGTTGCGCCGCCATGGGCTCGCCGGCCCCGGCTTCCTCGTACACGCCGGCAATGTCCTCCAGCCCGTTGACGGGGATGGGGGCCATTTCCGATTCCACCAGTTCCAGCGGCAGGCGGTCATCCAGATCGGCCGTGGTGGCCACGCACAGGAACCGGTCCTCGGAACCCGAGGTTTCGGCCTTGATGCTGAACAGGCTGTTGGGCCCCGGAATGACCAGGGGCTGGCCGGCCTGGACCACGGACGCGCGGTCGAAGGGGTTGGGGAACAGCTTCACCATGTCGCCCTGCCCTTCCTGGTAATAGCAGGCCAGGTAGGAGGTTTCCGAGGGCGTGGCCGTCAGCACCACGCTTTCCCCCACGTTGTAGACCGGGGCCACGCCGCGGTCGGTGCGCAGGTCCAGGCCCAGCTCGGGCATGGCCGGCTGCTGGGCGGCGGCGGGCTCGCCCTGGGCCGGGCCGGCGGCGGCCATGGTGGCCGGGCCGTTGTCGGCGGCGGCCGTGGTGACGGCCGTGGCGGCATCCTCGCACAGGCGCAGCGGCGGCGTGGGGGCATAGCTGACCGGCGCCACCGGCGGCGGGGCCGCGCCCTTGGCCGTCTTCGGCGGCAGGGGCTGGGGCAGGCAGGTCTTGTAGGGCACGCCCGTCATCTTGCCCATCAGCTCGATGGCGCCCAGTTCGATGAGCGTGCGCACGGACTGGTGCACGCCCTCGTTCCGGTCGCTGCTCAGGTTCATGTTGATGGACCCGGGCGTCAGGCTGGTGGCGTTGATGACGGCGCCGAATTCGGCCGAGGCGCCCTTGGACACCACCGCCACCGAGTTGGACGAGGTGAGCCCCGGGACCATCTGCAGGTCCTTCACGCAGCCCATGTTCATGTCCACCGACACCACCGACACCACCTTGCCGACGGAGCCGCCGAAGTTGACCATGCCCAGGCTGATTCCGCCGCCGGCCTGGTCGTTCTGCACGCCTTCGTCCAGCTGGCTGATGGAGCCGCGCAGGAAGTAGTCGGGCACCGTGAAGCTGGACGTGGACTTGTGGGCGTTCTGCAGGTCGACGATGTCCGACAGATCACTGCCGTAGGCCACGAAGCGGACGGCACCACTGCGCGTCGACATGCGCGACAGGGCCGAAATCAGCATGTCCTTCGTGCCGGTGGGCGTTTTCAGGGTCAGGTCCGGGATGTCCTGGGCCGTCATGGTGATGCCCTTGATGCCCTGCTGCAGGAACAGGTTGTCCATGCAGGTCAGGGATTCGCTGAACCCGGTGATGGTGCGGGCCGGCGGAGACTTGGGGTTGGCGGTCTCCAGCGCGTTTTCCGAGGTGGTCTGACAGGCGGCCAGGAGCAAAGCCGTGCAGCCAACCCCGGCCAAGGATGCGTATCGCATAGTCATCTTCCCTTCTTGGTTGGCCGTTACGGGTTATCGACCGACAGCATGTCCGGTTGGCCCCCCGCGGACAGTGGCGCCGGGCACGCGGGGCCTGTGTTGTTCGACACAGCTGCTGTTCGACACAGCAGTTGTTCGACACAGCGGGCCCCCTGCCCGTCCGGCTGAGACATCTTCGCAAAATCGGCCCGGCCAGGACAAGCGGCATGGGGCCCCGGGCGCCCGGACCGCGCGGCAATTTGACCTTGGCCCGGATTCGCGTCTTAATCCGTCCATAGGCCCTGCCAACGGCAACCCAGGGAACGGGAACACAACCCATGCGACGGGACAGACTGGAACAGGTTCGCCAGATGATGGCCAGAAACGACCTGTTCCGCCATCTGGGCGACGAGCTGCTGGACCAGCTTGTGGGCAAGGTCAGGGTCACCCGCTACCGGCCCAACCAGAGCATCTTCCTGAAGGGCGAGCCCGGCACCACCCTGCAGGCGGTGCTGACGGGGCGGGTGAAGATCAGCAACGTCTCGGCCGACGGCAAGGAAGTGGTGCTGAACATCATCGACCCCGGCGAGTTCTTCGGCGAGATCGCCCTGCTGGACGGCAAGGACCGCACGGCCAACGCCACGGCCCTGGAGGACACGGAACTGCTGTGCCTGCACCGGTCCGACTTCATGAATTTCCTGCAGACCCATCCGGGCTGGGCCGTGCACGTGATCGAAACCCTGTGCTGCCGGGTGCGCCTGGCGTCGGAAATGGTCGAGGACTCGGCCTTCCTGACCCTGCCCATCCGTCTGGCCAAGCGCCTGATGTGGCTGGCCGAAAGCTATGGCGCCGAGGTGGGTGGCGGCATCCGCATCGACCTGAAGCTGACCCAGCGGGAACTGGGCGGCCTGGTGGGCCTGTCCAGGGAAAACATCAACCGCCAGCTCAAGGCCTGGCAGAAGGACGGCATGGTGGACCTGGCCGGCGGCTTCATCACCATCACCGACATGGGCGCCATGGAAGACCTGGCGGAGTACTACTCCTAGGCCCCGGTAACCCGGCGAAAAGGAGCCGTGCGCATGAGGACCACAGCACCCTCCCTTGTCCTGGCCGCGCTTGCGCTGGGCGGCCTTGCTCTAGGCGGTCTGGCACCGACGGGACCGGCCATGGCCGAACCCGTGTTCCACGTGGCCTACGGCCTGGACACCTCCAACGGGCCGCTGACCGACTCGCTTTTCCAGTCGTCTCCGGCCGACCTGGGCGAGACCGCCACCGTCACCAGCCCCTTCTACGCCCGCCAGGTTCAGGTCCAGGCCCAGGCCGAGCGCGGGCGCATCCGCCTGATGAACAGCGTCCGCACCACCGGGCCCTACGCCATCGCCCGGCCCGAGGCCCTGGCCTCGTTCCAGGCCGACGTGTTCCTGTGCGATTCCAGTTCGCCGGTGAACGCCAACGTGCGCAACCGCACTTTCGATGCCGACTCTTGCATGGCGCCGGGCAACCTGGACGCCCTGTCGATAGTCCCCTACCCCAACATCAGCCTCTCGGGCACCGGCTCGGCCAGCCAGGGCGCCCTGGCGGCGTTCTCGGTGACCGCCACGGTGAACGGCACCACCGTGGGCACGGGCGGCTCCACGTTCAACACCTCCATCGGGGACGCGGCGGGAACGTTGGGGGGGATCGTGGCCCCCCTCGTGACGGGCGTGGGGTCGCCCTTCACCAACAACGTGATGTCCGTCAAGGTCAACGCCGCGACCATCACCGGCTGCAACAATATCGGCCGGGTGATCCCCTGCCAGGCGATGGTGGACCTGAGCCACACCATCGAGTTCGTGGACACCGGGGACGTGTTCGAGGGCCTGCTGCCCAACATGACCGTGTGGTCGCCGGACCTGAACATCTTCGACAACCGGTGGTATTCGCCGGAGTTCTACGCCAACCCGCCCCAGGCGCCCGAACCCCCGGCCGTGGCCCTGTTCCTGCTGGGCCTGACGGGCCTGGCCGTGATGGGCCGGCGTCGACAACGCGCGACCGTCAGGTTCCGCAGAAGGTAGCGCGGACGACCTCTTCCGGCCGGGGCGGGGCCTGGTAGGCGGCGTTCTCCGGTTGGTCCTCGTAGGGCCGCGCCAGCACCGCCAGCAGCGTTTCGAACGGCGCCAGATCCTCCTCCAGCGCCGCCTGGATGACCTCTTCCACCCGATGGTTGCGGGGGATGTAGGCCGGGTTGACGGCCCGCATGGCCGCCTGGCGGTCGGCCTCGGTCCGGTCCTCGTGGGCCAGGCGGGCGCGCCAGTCGGCCAGCCAGGCGTCGGCCGCCACCGGATCGGTGAACAGGGACGTGAAGGACTGGTCAACGGCGCCGTCGTTGTCGGCATGGTCGGGCAGGTCGCACAGGCGGCGGAACGCCAGGGTGAAGTCAGCCTTGCCTTCCGCCATGCGGTTCAGCAGGGCCACCGCCAGGTCGGCGTCGCCGTCGCGCCGGCCGGCCAGGCCCACCTTGGCCAGCAGGGCGGCGGTCCAGGCGGCGTCGAAGCGCGGCCCATAGGCGTTCAGGCGGTCCTGGGCCGCTTCCACGGCGGCGTCCTCGTTCTCGTCGATCAGCGGCAGCAGGGCCGAGGCCAGGCACGACAGGTTCCACTGGCCGATCTTCGGCTGGTTGGCGAAGGCGTAGCGGCCCATGTGGTCGATGGAGCTGAACACCTGGCCCGGGTGGAAGGTGTCCATGAAGGCGCAGGGGCCGAAGTCGATGGTCTCGCCGGCGATGGACATGTTGTCGGTGTTCATCACGCCGTGGATGAAGCCCACCGACATCCACCGGGCGATCAGCCCGGCCTGGCGGGCCAGTATGCCGTCGAACAGGGCCAGGTAGGGATGGGCGGCGTCGCGCGCCTCGGGATAATGGCGGTCGATCACGTGGTCGGCCAGCAGGCGCAGGGCCTCGGTATCGCCCCGGGCGGCGAAGAACTGGAAGGTGCCGACGCGCACGTGGCTGGCGGCCACCCGGGCCAGGACGGCGCCGGGGAAGGCCTCCTCGCGCCGCACCCGCTCGCCGGTGGTGACGGCGGCCAGGGCCCGGGTGGTGGGGATGCCGAGCGCCGCCATGGCCTCGCTGACGACGTATTCCCGCAGCACCGGGCCGATCCAGGCCCGCCCGTCGCCGTTGCGGGAATAGGGCGTCTGGCCCGATCCCTTCAGGTGGATGTCGTGGCGGCGGCCGTCGGCGGCCACCACCTCGCCCAGCAGGATGGCCCGCCCATCGCCCAGTTGCGGCACCCAGCCGCCGAACTGGTGCCCGGCATAGGCCATGGCGATGGGCTCGGCCCCCGCAGGCACCCGGTTGCCGGCCAGCACGGCCACGCCCTCGGGCGATTCCAGATAGGCCGGGTCCAGGCCCAGGTGCCGGGCCAGCCCATGGTTGACCTTGATCAGCCCCGGCGCCCGCACGGGCGTGGGCGGCAGGCGGCTGTAGAACCGTTCCGGCAGGCGGGCGTAGGAATTGTCGAACGGGATGGTCATCGGGACTCCGGGCCAGGCAAGGACGGCGAAACGCCCCCGCGCCCCGCCCATGGCATGTGGGGAGGTGGGGGGCGTCCTCCAAGGGGCGATTACGCGGTGGCGTCCAGCCCGGCAAACACGTCCCTGGCGGCGAACAGGCCGTTGAGGGCGGCGGGGAAGCCCGCGTAGACGGCCATCTGCATGAGCACCTCGGTGATCTCGCCGCGCGACAGGCCCACGTTCAGCCCGGCCTCGATGTGCACCTTCAACTGGGGCTCGGCCGTGCCCAGGGCGGCCAGGGCGGCGATGGTGGCGATTTCCCGGTCGCGCAGGGACAGGCCGGGGCGCGAGTAGATGTCGCCGAAGGGGAATTCGAACAGGTAGGTGGCGAAATCGGGCGCGATGTCGGCCAGGGCGTCCACCACCTTCCGGCCGGCGGCGCCGTCGATCTCAGCCAGCGCGCGCTGGCCGCGTTCCAGCCGGCTTTCGGGGGCGTTGGGGTTTGCGGTTCTCATCGTGTTGCGTCCTCTCGTTCGGGCCGTCGCAGCCGGGGATGGTGCCCTGGCTGTCGTAGCCGGCGATTTTGGTGTCGAGGACGGCCAGACAGGTTTGAAGCTCGGCCACGTGGGCCCGCACCTTGGCCCGGTGCCGGTCCAGCAGGTCGCGCCGCGCCGCCTCCGTGCCCGCCCCTTCCGCCCGCAGCGCGGCGTAGCGCAGCATCTCGCGGATGGGCATGCCGGTGGTTTTCAGGCGATCCAGGAACGCGACCCAGACGAGGATGTCGGCACCATAATCCCGATGCCCCGCCCCATCCCGATCGGCCCGCGGCAGCAGCCCGATGCGCTCGTAATAGCGGATGGTATGGGCCGACAACCCCGACCGCTTGGCCAGCTCACCGATCTTCATGGCTTCCCGTCCTTCGACATGACGCCAGGGAAGATAGGGGTTTGAGCGTGGTCTAAGTCAAGGGGATGGGAGGGATTTAGGGGTGGGAGGCATTTAAAAGGGCTCGCCCCAGGTTCGCTGTAAATGTATACTGTTACTGTAATTTATTTGCAGCATGGAAATAAACAAAACTTATCGTATATTAATTAAAAAGTGGAGATTTCATCAAATGGATAATATTATTGGAAAAAAATACATAATAAATTCTAACGAATTCGTGGATCATGATGTATTTGCAACTTTAATTAGTGTAGATTTAGAAAAAAATATCGCGCTTTTCTGCATGGATGAGCCGTTGATCAACAAAACCACTGTTTATCGTCATGCCGTTGTATCTGTAAGATTGTCTAAGAATAATATTGGAGAACTATCTAGGAATGAATTTCTATTATGCTCAGTTACCTGGGTGCCGGAAGAGATATTTAGTAGCAATTGTCCATTTAATTTAAGATGGTGGAGAGGTGGTGGCGCAGTGATTGCGGATGTAATTTTGGTAAGCTAGAATTTTATTTTTTTAACAAATGTAAGTTTTTAATTTCCCTATACTCTTGTCGAGATTTTTTTAGAAATTATTCTGGATTTTCTTCCTTTATATGTATGAATAAAAAATACGGCGACAGTTTACGCTTCCAGAAAGCGCGCCTCAAATTTGTTATGTATTAGAATTGCAATTCCTTATCACCCCTATTGCCAGCACCTTGGAGCCGTTCAGTAGTTCGATCTCAGCTCCTTCACCAAGCCATTCCGTTGGAAGCGGGTTCGAAGAAGTAAATCTTGCCTTCGCCCTACCCAAACCGTCTACGGGATTATACTTAAATTCTTCCCACTGTATGCCTCTGGCATCTTTCAAAAACTCAGAGATATATCTCTGCCATCGTATTTCTGTTCTCATTCCCTCGTAGGGATCACCACGGTGCCCACCCAAATTGGGAGGTATCCAAATGAAATCAAATGTAATGGATACGTGATCTTCTTTTTGGCTCATTTTTTGCTCCAAAAAACCACTTGGCGTAGACATTACCCTGGGCCATATCAATTTAGAATATGGCGGCACTTTCATCCCAGACTAACGTAGCTTTTTCCAAAATCGCTGATACTCTTTGGCATAAATATCGGTATTAACTTATATTTTTTTCTCCTATATAAAGAAATAAGGAAGCGATCCAAACTAGGGCGTAACCAACCACCAACCCGTCACCGGATGCAATTTTTTCCACTTCACTTAAGTCATCTGAGAGCTGCCCTAAGTTGATTATTGTTGGTCTTTCGTAACTATCGTATCTTTGTTCTTCCTCTATACTCCAATAAAAATCTTTATCCAATTTGACGATTTTTATGCCATTTTCTCTTAAGTGTTGAAATACAGACAGAGTTGCCTTTTCAAGCATGTCAATGTCAACATTCATCACTCACCTCCATTTCTGAAATATGACGACAGATTGAATACCAATTCCGGTAACAGCGCACCTAATTGCGATGGCGGCTGACGACGAGGGAACAGACGTGACGATTACCATGATTCCGGGCAGGTCGTAGGGCGCGCCACCCAAGAGTGATCAGGGGCCGGCGTCTTGCCCGGCAAGACCTTCTTGGCGGCGAACAGGCCGTCAAGGGCGGCTGAGTTCGACGAAGCATGTTGGAATTCGTGTACCGGCACCGTATTTTTGTCGCCGAAGTTTATAGCTTTTCGGCATGTCGGGCTACGGATCAGGCGAGTTCGCGAAAAATGGAAGAAACGAAGAAAAAGAGTTCCGCCAGATTGCGCGCTGACGGGATCAAGGATTACCAGTGCAAGAACCTGATCGCGGTCATCGAAGACCCCAGTGACATGAAAAACATCGGAACCATTATCCGAAACGTCAATGCGCTTGGGGTTGAAAAGACCTATGTCATCGATCCCAAACGCGCCTTGCCTGACGATTGGCAAGACATGCGTGAGAGCAATCCTCTTTCAAGAATATCGGTTTCCGCCATTAAATGGAGCTTCGTGAAGCGGTTTGACAGTACGCAGGACTGCATTGAGCATCTGGAAAAAAACCGTTTTGTGTCGGTCGTTACATCCCCACACATCAAGGGACGAAATAACGCCGAACTTGATGAAGTCGACTTCACGGAGCACTACAAGCTTGCCGTATGGTTCGGCAATGAGGCTCGGGGGATCAGTGATCTGGCGGTTGAACACAGTGACCTGTGCGTCAGTATCCCCATGTTCGGCATGATTGAGAGCCTGAACCTGGGAACGACATCCGGGATTGTCCTGTATGAAGTCACCAAGCAGCGTCGCGAATATATGCGCAAATACAGGAAACGAAACAAACGCGTTCCGAAGGAAAAAGAATAAAAATATCGATGATAGTGCACGCTATTGACACGCGCGGCCTTAATCCATTCCAGCCAAAAGACGTGGTTACCCGATACAATCACGAGCACGGCGAGGGTAAAGGATATCGGTTGGAGCCGGCCCTCGGCGAACCTCTGCGTCCTCCGCGACCTCTGCGTTAATACCTTTTTATTTCACCGTTCGACATCGATCCGTGCGCCAGCTTGGCTTATGGGCACCGCAAATTGGAATAGGGTCTCAGCACGCTGCCGCCGAAAAATATTTCTTCAAGACCAATATTGTAAATATAGATTTTCACCACACCATTCATGGGCGTATCTTTTTCCACTATGATTTTTCTAATCTTCCAATCATCTGGCGCGCCCGCATATCCACCAATGATCGGATACGTACAATCTAATATTGATTTAACGCATCCTGTAGATACTCCTCCGATATTTATATCGTTGGAATTGAATTGCAGATGTACTCCCAAACTTTCCCCCTTTCGAAGCGGTTGATTATTCCATTTTTCTCTTATCCATCCTGGGAATTCTTCATTCCGTCCGTCTTTTGGAATTTCTCCAAAATACTCCCCCTCAAACACAAGCGATTCGGAATTGCACCATTCTTGTTCTGGCACCTCCTTGAAAGCAGCAAGCTCAACACCTTCTTGACTTCCTGACTTCACGGAAGCGATCCAGAAACGCATATTCGGCCGACGACCGCCAAGCCATCCAAGTTTGTTGATGACAACAGAGAAAACAGGCTCGCAAAGGTTGTCGATATCCCCACGAAACTGGGGTTTGCTCGTTGTCTGCCTTGTGAACCGGAGGACCAACCCCGTCCCTTCAAGCATCACGTTTCCGAGCGATTCCGCCAACGTTCTTTTCCACGGCAATTCGCCCGACGTTGCAAACGTCGCTGGACGTCCTTTGACATATACGAACGTCCCTTCTCCGATATTGCCGGGAACGGCACGGGACTTTGGAACTTCTGACGATCCCAATTCCCATACACTCGCAATCAAACCCTCCCCATCCGCCACCCCCCCCAACCCCAAACACCCCCCCCCCTTCCCCCCC
>JAGREA010000032.1 GCA_020446745.1 Rhodobacterales bacterium
CCGCCGTACATGATGGCTCGCGCGCCGCGCCCGATGCCCCTGCCGCCGTACATGATGGCCCGCGCCCCGCGCCCGATGCCCCTGCCGCCGTACATGATGGCCCACGCGCCGCGGCCCCTGCCGGTGCCGCCCTGGGTGCTGGCCCGCGGGCCGATGCCGCGCGGTCCCTTCATGCCCATGATGGCCCGCCACGCCCCCATGCCGCCCCACGGCCTGGCCCAGGCGCCGCGTCCCATGCCCCGCCAGCTGGTGGATCGGGGACGGCCCTTCCAGGGTTGAGCGGACCCGGGTCCCGGCGGGGACCCCCGGTTACGGAAGCGGCGCGCCCCCCGGGGTCGCGCCGTTTTCTTTTGTCCGCCCGGAAACCGGCGCCCGCCGTGGACAAGCGGCCCCGAAACGACGAAACCCCCGGGTTTCCCCGGGGGTTTCGATGGTGGAGCCGAGGGGAATCGAACCCCTGACCTCTTGAATGCCATTCAAGCGCTCTCCCAACTGAGCTACGGCCCCTTTTTGGGTTGCCCGGCGTGTCCCCGCGGTACCGGCCCCGGGGTGTTTCCGGGGGTGCCGCGGTCGGGCTTGGGAAGACCGGTGCGCCGGTCAGGCCGGGAACATAATGACCTTCACCGACAAAACGCAAGCGGAAAAATACGACTTCGTGACAGGCACTTGCCGGCGGTGTCGGCCCCGGCCGCCGGCCCCGCCGTCGCCCGGGCGTTTTTCCGGGCGGGGGTGTCCGTCAATCCTCCTTGCCGGTGATGTCGTCGTCGTAATGCTCGCGCACTTCCGACATGTCGTCGTCGTCCTCGCCCAGGTCCGAGGCGTCCTCCATCAGGTCCTCGTCCTCGTCGTCGAGCACGTCGTCGTCCATGGAGTCCGGTTCCATATCCTCGGCCGCCTTCACCGGCGCGGCCTTGGGTTCGGCCTTGGGCGCCTTGGGTTCGGAAACCCGGCGCGGCTTGGCGGCCGTGAAGCTGGTCGCGGTATTGCAGGTCGGGCACGTCGCGGGGTCCTTGCGCAGGTCGTAGAACCGCGCCCCGCAATTCGGGCAAGTGCGTTTGGTTCCCCATTCGGGTTTCGGCACCTGTCTTCCTCCTCCCGTTTGCGTCTTGGAGTGATGGTTTGCCAATTGCCATGGTTGGCGACCCCTGTCAAAACGAAAAAACCGGGGGCGCGAAAAAAATAATCGGCCCGGCGCGGCGGGTGTCGGCGGGGTCCGGCGCGGCGCGGTGCCGGCCCGGAAAGGCGCGCGGGCAGTGTCCTTGCGGGTCAATTTCGTGTATGAAACCCGCGCGAACCGTTCAACCCGCGCCGCCCGGGCCCCCCGTCCGGCCGGCGCCTGGCGCAGGCAGGACCCCGAACCCGACATGCGGCTGACCGCCCACCATTGCCAGGCCCTGACCGGCGACATCCCGGTCCCCGGCGACAAGTCCATTTCCCACCGCGCCCTCATGCTGGGCGCCCTGGCCGTGGGCGAAACCCGCATCACCGGCCTGCTGGAGGGCGAGGACGTGCTGCGCACCGCCGCCGCCATGGAAGCCCTGGGCGCCACCGTCACCCGCGACGGGCCCGGCGCCTGGCGGGTCTCGGGGCGCGGCGTTTCCGGCCTGCGCGAACCCGACGACGTGCTGGACATGGGCAATTCGGGCACCGGGGCGCGGCTGCTCATGGGCCTGCTGGCGGGCCACCCGTTCACCACGGTGCTGACCGGCGACGGCTCGCTGCGGTCGCGGCCCATGGCCCGGGTGACCACGCCCCTGGCCGCCATGGGCGCCACCTTCGTGGGCCGCTCGGGCGGGCGCATGCCCCTGGCGGTGACCGGCGCCGCCGACCTGCTGCCCCTGGAATACGTGCTGCCGGTGGCCTCGGCCCAGGTCAAGTCGGCGGTGCTGCTGGCCGGCCTGCACGCCCCCGGCGAGACCCGGGTGATCGAGCCCGAGCCGACCCGCGACCACACGGAACTGATGCTGCGCCACTTCGGCGCCCAGGTGCGGGTGGAAGACCGCCCCGACGGCACCCGCCTGGTGGCCGTGACCGGCCAGCCGGAGCTGACGGCCCGCGACGTGGTGGTGCCCGGCGACGTGTCGTCGGCCGCCTTCCCCCTGGCCGCGGCCCTGACCGTGCCGGGCTCGGCGGTGACGCTGCGCACCATCGGCCTGAACCCCCTGCGGGCGGGCCTCATCGACACCCTGCGCGACATGGGCGCCGACATCACCATCGCCAACCCGCGCACCGAGGCCGGCGAGCCGGTGGGCGACCTGGTGGTCCGCGCCGGCCCCCTGATGGGCGTGGACGTGCCGCCCGGGCGCGCGCCGCGCATGATCGACGAATACCCCGTCCTGGCCGCCGTGGCGGCCTCGGCCCGCGGCACCACGCGCATGACTGGCCTGGGCGAGCTGCGGGTCAAGGAAAGCGACCGCCTGGCGGCCATGGCCCGGGGCCTGGCGGCCTGCGGCGTGGCGGTGGAGGAGACGGCCGACAGCCTGACCGTGCACGGCACCGGCGGCACCGCGGCGCCGGCCGGCGGCGCGGTGGTGGACGCCGAACTGGACCACCGCATCGCCATGTCGTTCCTGGTGCTGGGCCTGGCCGCGGCGGCGCCGGTGTCGGTGACCGGGGCCGACGCCATCGCCACCAGCTTCCCCGGCTTCACCGACCTGATGGGCGGGCTGGGGGCACGCATCGCGGCGGACGACACCCGGGACTGAGTCCGAACCTGAGAGCGGCCAAGGGCCGGAGCATGGGGGAGAGAGCGCATGATCATCGCCATCGACGGGCCGGCGGCGGCCGGCAAGGGTACCCTGGCGCGGCGCCTGGCCGACCACCTGGGCTTCGCCTACTTGGACACCGGCATGCTGTACCGTGCCGTGGGCCTGAAGATGCTGCTGGAAGGCCACGGCATGAACGACGACGAGGACGCCATCGACATCGCCCGCACCCTGGGCCCGGCGGACCTGCAGGTGGATGGCCTGCGCGGCGACGACGCGGCCCAAGCGGCGTCCCTGGTGGCCGCCGTTCCCGGGGTGCGCGATGCCCTGCTGGCCTTCCAGCGGGATTTCGCCCGCCGTCCGCCCGAAGGCACCGCGGGCGCGGTGCTGGACGGCCGCGACATCGGCACGGTGGTGTGCCCCGACGCCGACCTGAAGCTGTTCATCACCGCCAGCACCGAGGTGCGGGCCCAGCGCCGCGTTAAGGAGTTGCAGGAGCGCGGCCTGGAAGCTATATATGCGCGCGTTCTGCGGGACATGCAGGAACGGGACGCGCGGGATTCCGGACGTTCCGTTGCACCGCTGGAGCCGGCCACGGATGCCGTGGTGATCGACACCAGCGCCATGGATGCCGACGCCGCCTTCGCCGCGGCCCTGGCGGAAGTGGACCGGCGGAACGCGGGCTGAGGGACAGGAGGTTCCCCGGGGCGACCCCCCGGCGGCCCGACGATCACCCGAATTCGATGAAAGACCGCCGGAACCAACCGGCTGGCCTGAAACATGATGATGATAGGATACACGAACCACATGACTGCCACCGAGACCGCCGGCGTCGATGCCGGCATGCCGAACTTCACCGAGAATTTTGCCGATCTGCTGAACGAGAGCCTGGGCGAGACCGAGGGCTTCGAGGGCCAGGTGCTGAAGGGCACCGTGCTGCGCGTCGACAACGACATGGTCCTGATCGACGTGGGCCTGAAGTCGGAAGGCCGCGTGCCCCTGAAGGAATTCGGCGTCGCCGGCGCCGAGCGCTCCGTGACCTCCGGCGACGTCGTCGACGTGTTCGTCGAGCGCTATGAAGACCGCGAGGGCATGATCCGCCTGAGCCGCGAGAAGGCCCGCCGCGAGGAAGCCTGGACCGAGCTGGAAAAGGCCTTCAAGGACGGCCAGCGCGTCAACGGCGTCATCTTCGGGCGCGTCAAGGGCGGCTTCATCGTCGACCTGTCCGGCGCCGTGGCGTTCCTGCCCGGCAGCCAGGTGGACATCCGCCCGGTGCGCGACATCTCGCCGCTGATGGGCAATGCCCAGCCGTTCCAGATCCTGAAGATGGACCGCTCGCGCAACAACATCGTGGTGTCGCGCCGCGCGGTGCTGGAAGAGACCCGCGCCGAGGCCCGCTCCGAGCTGATCTCCAACCTGAAGGAAGGTCAGGTGCTGGAAGGCGTGGTCAAGAACATCACCGACTACGGCGCCTTCGTCGACCTGGGCGGCGTGGACGGCCTGCTGCACGTCACCGACATCGCCTGGCGGCGCATCAACCATCCCACCGAGGCCCTGCAGATCGGCCAGTCCGTGAACGTGCAGGTGATCCGCTTCAACCCGGACACCCAGCGCATCAGCCTGGGCATGAAGCAGCTTGAGGCCGACCCGTGGGAAGGCGTGGAAGCCAAGTACCCGGTGGGCACCAAGTTCACCGGCCGCGTCACCAACATCACCGACTACGGCGCCTTCGTCGAGCTGGAGCCGGGCATCGAGGGCCTGGTCCACGTCTCGGAGATGAGCTGGACCAAGAAGAACGTCGACCCGGGCAAGATCGTCTCGACCA
>JAGREA010000305.1 GCA_020446745.1 Rhodobacterales bacterium
CGGACGGAAGGCACGGTGTGACCATGGACAGACTGGCGCGCGTGGGGGCCCTGGCGGTCCTGGTGGTCCTGTGGCTGGCGGTGCCGGCCCGGGCGGCGGACACCGCCACCCTGGACGATTTCATCGGCTCCTACGTGGGCAAGAGCATCACCGGCGATTCCACCAAGGGCCTGTCGCCCCGCGACCTGAGCGTCACCATCACCCGCGAGAAGTCCGGTTTCGTGCTGACCTGGACCACCATGAAGCAGCGCGACGACGGCACCATGGCCCGCAAGTCCTACCGCATCGCGTTCCAGCCCACCCGCCGCGACGGCATCTATGCCTCGGCCATGCGATCCGACAAGTTCGGCGCCCGCATCCCCCTGAACCCCATGCAGGGGGAACCCTACGTGTGGGCCCGCCTGCACGGCCGCACGATGACCGTCTATGCCCTGCACATCCAGGATGACGGCACCTACGAGATGCAGGTCTACGACCGCACGCTGATCGACGGCGGCCTGGACCTGACCTTCACCCGCCTGCGCGAGGGCCAGCCCTACCGCGTGGTGCACGGCATCCTGACCCGCCAGTAGCCGGCCTTTTCCGCCGTCCGGAAGGGCGCAAGGAAAAGGGGCCGGATCACAAGGATCCGGCCCGAAGTTGGTGCTCTTGAGGGAAGGGAGGATTCACTAAGGAACCCATCCTACGAAGACCACTTTAGGCGATTCCCCCCCCCGCCGCGCTGTGACGGGGGTCACAGGATCTGCCGCTTCTCGATCATGAGCTGGGAAATATCGATCTTGTCGGTGAACGACGGCCGTTTCGGCGTGCCGATTCCACGGGTCCACTGCAGCACCGCCAGGGCCTTGCGCTTGCGGTCGCGCACCCATTCCATGACCAGGTCATAGCACGGGCCGTTCTTGCGCGGGCGCATGTCGCGGATGCCGGCGGCCAGGTTGGCGGCCACGTCCACCTGCACCCGCAGCCAGTCGGTCAGGTCCGGTTCGTCCACGGTCTGGCGCAGGTGGTTCACCACCTTGCGCCACTGTTCGGACCGGGGCAGGGATTCGGGCACGTGGAAGGGGTTGCGCCGCAGGTGGCGGTGGATGATGCGCCACTTGCGCAGTTCGATCTCGCTCAGATCCCCGTCGTCGGCCCCGGCGGCGGCCAGGGCCAGGGCCTCGGCGCGGATGTCCGCCAGTTCCACCGGCACGCCCCGGGGCGGGCTCATGGCCGGGCCTCCAGGCGCTGCCAGCCGTCGATCACGCGGTCCAGCAGGGCCGCCAGGTCGGCGGTGTCGGCGCCCAGAAAGAAGTCGCCGCCGGGGCTCAGGCGCACGGTGGGGCCGTCGTCGCAGCGGCCCAGGCAGCGGATGCGTTCCACCGGCAGGGCCACGCCGCGGGCCGCCAGGCCGTCCTCCAGCAGATCGGCCAGGCGTTCGCTGCCCCGGGCGCCGCAGGACGGCCGATGGGCGCCCGGGCGGCGGTTGATGCAGACAAGCAGGGTGGGGCCGGCGGCGTCGGTCATGACCTACAGTTGGGGGAGGGGGAAACGCCCGTCAAGCCTGGCGCGCCTGGCGGATGCCCGCTTCCACGGTGCCGGCCATGTCGAACACGGAATCCAGCCGCGCCAGGCGCAGCACCCGATAGGCCTGATCGCCCACGGCGGCCAGCACGAAGGGCTTGCCGTCGCGCCGCGCCGCCTGGAAGGCCTCCAGCAGGCTGGCCACGCCGGAACTGTCCAGCAGGGTGACGCCCGACAGGTCGACGACGATGCGGTCGCTGCCCTCCACGGCCCCCAGCAGCAGGCGCCGGGCCTCGATGGAGCATTCCAGGTCGATGTCGCCCTGCAGGGCCACGATGGTCACGCCCTGGCGTTCGGAAACGGCGTGCTGCACGGCCTGGATGCCCATCAGCGGGACGCCCTCACCGCGCGCCGTCCAGCACCGCGCGGCCCCGGTCGGTCAGCTTGCAGACCAGCCAATCGGGCTTGATGGGATTGGCGAACCAGGGTTCGGCCCATCCCAGGTCGATGCAGCTGCGCACCGTGCGGTCGCTGACCCGCTGGCCGTCCTCGTCGAACAGGGGCAGCTTGCCGCCCGGCTGGTCCAGGCCGCGCCGCAGCCACCGGGCCTGGGCCTCGCTGGGGCGCCCGGACTCGTGGACGCCTTCAAGGACGCCGTCGGGGTCGATGGCGACCGGGATCGCGTGGGGTTCCAGGGTCATGGCACGCTCCGGGATGGATGGACCTGGCGCCATGCTATGCTGGATTCGTTCCCGGGCCAAGGCCCGAGGCCGCAATGACGAGGAAAAACAAGGGAGTCGCGCCGTGTCTTCGGTTCTTGTCTACGTCACCGCCCCCAACCGCGAGGTCGCCCTGGCCCTGGGCCGCGCCGCCGTGGGGGACCGGCTGGCCGCCTGCGCCAACGTGCTGGACGGCATGACCGCCGTGTTCCGCTGGGACGGCGCGGTGCAGGAAGAGGCCGAAACGGTGCTGATCCTGAAAACCCGGGAGGCCCTGGTGGACACCCTGACGGCGCGCCTGAAGGCCGACCATCCCTACGACTGCCCCTGCGTGGTGGCCCTACCCATCACCGGCGGCAACGGGGCCTTCCTGGACTGGATAGGCGAAGAGACCCGGTGAAGACCAAAAAAATTTTAATATCAATATATTACAGTACCAAGCTTACGCATGACCTTGGCTTGAGTCCTACCGCTGGTCGCGGGTGACGGCGCGGGAGATCTCGGTGGCCAGCAGGGCCACCTCGGTCTCCACGTCGAAGGCCGCCTGCACGGCCTGGGACATGGGGCGCATGAGCTTCAGGTCCTTGGCCCGGGGCATGGCCAGGTCGCGGCGCAGGCGTTCGGACACGGAAATCAGCGACTGGCACAGGGTGGATACGTGGTCGAAGGCCGTGCCCACCAGGCGCCGGGCGATGTCGCGGGCGATGTACAGCAGGCGGTCCAGGTCGGCGGCGATCCCCGCCGGGTCGGCGCAGGTCTCGATGTCGCGCAGGATGCGGTCCACCAGCAGGCCCACCTGCACGGCGTGGCGCCGCAGCTTGGACAGGTTCACCTGGGCGATCATGGCGTCCACGGCCTGCTGCAGGTCCTCGGTGGTGGCCTCGCCCAGGGCCCGGGCCCGCAGGGGATTGGGCACGTCGAACAGGGTGTCCATGTCGGCCCGCTTGGCGGGCCGGGCCTCGTCGCGGCGCCGGTCGGGGCCCACGTAGTCCGACGTCACCACGAACGGCTTGCGGCTGAGCACCAGGGTGGTGACCCGCCGGTTCATCTGTTCGACGGAAAAGGGCATGACCAGCACGTCGTCGGATCCGGCGTCGATCACCTGCGACACCAGCAGGTCCGACGGCAGGTCGGTGAAGGTGATGATGGGCAGGAAGGGGTTGCAGCCCACGTTGTTGTGGCGCATGGCGTGGACCAGGTCGGCCGGCGAGCCGTCGGGGAATTCGGCCTCGCACACCAGCAGGTCCAGGTCGGGCGACTCGATCTCCTCCTCCAGGCGGGTGAAGGTGCCCACGCCCTTGATGGTGCCGAAGCCCAGGGCCTGCAGCACCATGCGCACGTTGTCGCGGGTGCCCAGGTTGGGGCTGGCCACCAGGGTCGTGGCGCGGTTGAAGTCCAGGTCCACCATGGTGCCGTGTCGCGCTCAGCCCTCTTGCCCTGCGTCGTCGTCCCCGGGCGGCAGGCTTACCGTGGCCGCGGCCTGGGCGGCGATGCCCTCGCCCCGGCCGGTGAAGCCCAGCCCCTCGGTCGTCGTGCCCTTGACGCTGACCCGCCCCGGGGGCAGGCCGGCGATCTGGGCCACCCGGGCCACCATGGCCGCCCGGTGGGGGCCGATTTTGGGCCGTTCGCAGATGATTGTCACGTCCAGGGCCTCCACCCGGCCGCCGCGGGCCCGCACAAGGTCCACGGCGTGGGCCAGGAAGCGGTCCGACGCGGCGCCCTTCCAGCGGTCGTCGCTGGGCGGGAAATGGCTGCCGATGTCGCCGTCGCCGATGGCCCCCAGCACGGCGTCGGTCAGGGCGTGCAGGGCCACGTCGGCGTCGGAATGGCCGGCCAGGGTGTGGGTGTGGGGAATGGCCAGGCCGCACAGCCACACATGGTCGCCGGCGGTGAAGCGGTGCACGTCGAAACCGGTGCCGACGCGGGTGACGGTTTTTTCCCATAGGGCGCGGGCCCGCGCCAGGTCGTGCTGGGTGGTGATCTTCACGTTGTCCTCGCTGCCGTCCACGCGGGCCACGGCCAGGCCGCTGGCCTCGGCCAGGGCGGCGTCGTCGGTCAGGTCCTGGCCGGCCAGGGCCCGGTGGGCTTCCAAAATGGCATCGAAGCGGAAGCCCTGGGGCGTCTGGGCCCGCCACAGGCCGGCGCGGTCCACGGTGCCGGCCACGCGGGAGGCGTCGCCGCGCTTCAGGGTGTCGGTGACGGGCAGGGCGGGGATGGCCCCCGGAACCTCATCCAGGGCGTCCAGCACCCGGTCGATGGTGGCGGCGTCGATGAAGGGGCGGGCGGCGTCGTGGATCAGCACCCGGTCCGGGGCCAGCCCGGCCAGGGATTCCAGGCCGTTGCGCACCGAATCCTGGCGGCTGGCGCCGCCGGCCACGGGGGAAAGCAGGTCCAGCCCGTCCACGGCCCGGGCGTACAGGTCATGGTCGTCGGGGTGGTAGACCACCCGCACGGCGCCGATGCGCGGATGGCCCAGGAAGGCCCGCACCGTGTGGCGCAGGATGGGCGCCCCGGCCAGGCCCGCGTACTGCTTGGGCAGGTCGCCGCCGAACCGGTTGCCCCGCCCGGCGGCAACGATGATCACCGCGCTGCTGGTCATGTATTTCCCCTGGAAAGTTTCCTATACTGGCGGCCATGGCCCGGGGGACAAGCGTTTTTTTGACGTGTCCCGGCCCTGGGGGCTTGTCTTCCCCGGCGGGCATGGTCACATTGCGCCGCACGGCCCGTCTTCCCGGCCTCAGGACGTCCAACAGCTTACGGTCATGACCAAGGAACTCCTTTTCAGCCTGTCCGCCCTGGCGGCTCTTCTGCCCGTGTCGTTCCTGGCACTGCGCAAGGGGCACCGGCGCGACGGCCTGTTCTGGCTGTTGCTGGCCGTGGCCGTGGCCGGACCCGCGGCCTGGACCCTGACGCAGACCGCCGACCACTGGCATTCGGGCCTGTCCAACACCCTGTGGGTGACCATCACCGCCACCATGGCCCTGTTCGTGGTGGTGGCCGTGGCATCGCGCCAGGCCTGGCGGCTGACGCCCCTGCTGGTGCCCTACATGGCGGCCCTGGGGGTGATGGCGACCATCTGGATGCACGCCCCCAGCCAGCCGGTGGCGCGGCCGGATCTGGGCTGGTTCTGGGTCCACATCGTGGTCTCGGTGGCCACCTACGGCCTGGTCACCCTGGCCGGCGTGGCGGCCCTGGCGGCGTTCCTCCAGGAACGGGCGCTGAAGCGCAAGCGGCCCAACGCCCTGACCCGGTCGCTGCCCTCGATCACCGACAGCGAACGGCTGGTGGTGCGCCTGCTGGGCCTGGGCGAGGTGGTGCTGGGCGTGGGCCTGGCCACGGGCATGGCCCTGGAAGTGACCGAAACCGGGTCGCTGCTGACCTTCGATCACAAGACGGTGCTGACCCTGCTGGCCTTCGCCGTCATCGGCGGCCTGCTGGCGGCCCACGTGATCACCGGCATGCGTGGCCGTCTGGCGGCGCGCATCGTCCTGCTGGCCTATCTGCTGCTCACCCTGGGCTATCCCGGGGTGAAGTTCGTGACCGACGTGCTGGCGGCCTGACACCTGTTTTCCCTGGATTGCAAAATCGTTGCCAATTTGCGGGCATTCGAGCATATTGCCCAAAATTTCGGCACCTTTGTGTGAAGTGATGACGATCGAACCACTTGTCATAGGACCCGTGACCCTGGAGTCCCCGGTTGTCCTGGCGCCCATGTCGGGCGTCACGGACCTGCCGTTCCGCCGTCTGGTGCGGGACTGGGGGGTCGGTCTGGTGGTGTCGGAAATGATCGCCAGCAAGGCCATGGTCATGGCCGCCCGCAAGTCCCTGAAGATGTCAACCAGCTGCGCCGAGGAAAAGCCCATGGCCGTGCAGCTGGCCGGCTGCGAACCCGACGTGATGGCCGAGGCGGCGCGCCTGAACGTGGACCGGGGCGCCGACATCATCGACATCAACATGGGCTGCCCGGTGAAGAAGGTGACCAAGGGCGAGGCCGGCGCGGCGCTGATGCGCGACGAGGTGCTGGCCGGCCGCCTGCTGGAGGCCACGGTGAAGGCCGTGGACGTGCCCGTCACCCTGAAGATGCGCACCGGCTGGGACCTGGACAACCGCAACGCCCCCAACCTGGCCCGCATCGCCCAGGAATCGGGCATCCGGGCCGTCACCGTGCACGGGCGCACCCGCAACCAGATGTACAAGGGCCAGGCCGACTGGGCCTTCATCGGCCAGGTCAAGCAGGCCGTGTCCATCCCCGTGATCGGCAACGGCGACGTGACCAGCCCCCAGGACGCCCGCGACCTGCTGGCGGCTTCCGGCGCCGACGGGGTGATGATCGGCCGCGGCACCTATGGCCGGCCGTGGCTGCCGTCGCAGGTGGCCCACTACCTGAAGACCGGCGAGATCCTGCCCGACCCGCCGCTGCCGGCGCAGTTGGAAACGGTGCTGCGCCACTATGAGGCGCTGCTGGACTATTACGGCGTGCAGGCGGGCCTGCGCATCGCCCGCAAGCACGTGGCCTGGTACAGCAAGGGCCTGCCCGGGTCGGCCGAATTCCGGGCCCAGGTGGTGCGCCTGCAGGACCCCGAGGCGGTGAAGCGCCTGGTGCAGGCCTTCTACACCCCGGTCATCGAACGGGACGCCGCCTGATGAACCCCGTCGCCGCGCCCGATGCGCCGCGGCCGTCCACCGAGACGCCCGAGGCCGACGGCATCCTGAACGCCCTGGCCACGGCCATCATCACGGTGGACGCCGACACGGTGATCCGCCACGTGAACAACGCCGCGGAACAGTTCCTGCAGGGCAGCCAGGCCGTCCTGGTGGGCCTGCCGCTGACCGACCTGATGCCCGCCG
>JAGREA010000306.1 GCA_020446745.1 Rhodobacterales bacterium
CGTCGATACGTCCCTGGCCGAGGACCCCAACACCCAGGTGGCGCAGCTGTCCAACAACGGCCTGTACGCCCTGTTCCACGCCTACCGCTACAACGAGCTGGACTACGGCAAGTACTATCCGACCCTGCCCGAGGCGGACATGAACCGCCGCATCCGCACCCTGGTGCGCCAGCCCCACACGGCCTTCACCGGCGAGCGGGGCATCGAGCGCAAGGTCTCCGCCCACGGGCCGCGGCGGCCGGTGAACGTGGTGCTGGTGTCGGTGGAAAGCCTGTCGGCGGCCTTCATGGGCCATTTCGGCAACAACCAGGGCCTGACGCCGGAACTGGACCGCCTGGCCGACCAGGGGCTGCTGTTCACCCGCCTGTACGCCACCGGCACCCGCACGGTGCGGGGGCTGGAGGCCCTGTCGGTGGGCACGCCGCCCACGCCGGGGCAGAGCATCGTCCGCCGGCCCCGCAACACGGGCCTGGAGAACCTGGGCGAGGAGCTGGAGGAAAGCGGCTGGACGCCGCTGTGGATCTACGGCGGCTACGGCTTCTTCGACAACATGAACGTCTACTTCGGGGCCAACAGCTACACGGTGGTGGACCGCGCCGCCGTGGACGCCGAGAAGCTGCCCATCCACGCGGAAAACATCTGGGGCATCGCCGACGAGGACCTGTTCTCCCTGGCCATGGCCCGGTTCGACCGCCAGCACGCCCAGGGCCAGCGCTTCTACGCCCACATCATGACCACCTCGAACCACCGGCCCTATACCTTCCCCGAGGGCCGGGTGGACCTGCCCCAGAAGCACCGCGAGGGGGCGGTGAAGTACACCGACTGGGCCCTGGGGGATTTCATCCGCCGGGCGGCGGAAAAGCCGTGGTTCAAGGACACCCTGTTCATCATCCTGGCCGACCACACGTCCAAGGCCGCCGGCAAGACGGACCTGCCGCCGTCGCGCTACCACATCCCCATGATCTGGTACGCCCCGGGCCTGGTGGCGCCGGGCACCATGGACCGGCTGATGAGCCAGATCGACGTGGCGCCCACCCTGCTGGGCTGGCTGGGCCTGGACTACACCAGCCGCTTCTTCGGCTATGACATGTTCACGCTGGAGCCGGGCCGCGAGCGGGCCTTCATCAGCACCTATCAGAAGCTGGGCTACCTGCGCGACGGCCGCCTGGTGGTGCTGGACGTGAACCGCCCGCCCCAGGTCAGCGACGGCCTGGCCCCGGCCCAGCCGGCGGCCACGCCCGCGGCCGACGACGACCTGGTGAAGGAGGCCGTGTCCTGGTACCAGTCGGCCAGCCTGTACTTCCGCGATGGCCTGCTGCAGGACGTGCCCGACAACGACTGAGCCGTTGTCCCGGGTTCATCTCACCACAGGGCCACCAGGGTGATGGTGCCCAGGGACACGGCGGTGGTGATCAGGATGGTGCGGGCCACCGAATCCACCATCAGGTGATAGCGGGTGGCCAGCACCATGGCCAGGGTGGCCGAAGGGCCGGCGGCGACCATCAGCGACGGGCGGGTGGCGGCGATGTCCAGGCCGGCCAGGGTCATCAGGGTCAGGGCCACCAGGGGGTGGACCACCAGCTTGGCCCCGGCCAGGAACCAGGGCAGGCCGCGCCGGGTGGGGACGCCGCCGTCGCCGGCCAGGATCACCCCCAGGGCGATCAGCGCCGAGGGCGCCGCCGCGTCGCCCAGGAAGCCGCTGAACAGGTCCAGCCCCTTCACGAAGGGCAACCCCAACAGGTTGAAGGCCGCCCCGGCGGCCACGGCGATCAGCGCCGGGTTGGTGGCCGTGGCCCGCAGGGCGCCGCGCAGGGGGTTGGCCTTGTGGGCCACCAGGTCCAGCAGGGTGGTGGTCAGGGTGTAGATGATGGCCGTGTCCACGGTGGCCTGGGCGACAATGGGCAGGGCCGCAGCCTCGCCGAACAGCCAGATGACGATGGGCAGCACCAGGAACACGTGGTTGACGAAGGCGGCGGCGAAGCCGGCCAGCAGGGCCTCGCGCCGGCCCAGGCCGAACAGCACCTTGGCCGTCAGCCCGGCGGCCCCGTAGACCAGCAGTTCCGAACCCACCATGACCCCCAGCAGGGTCAGGTCGAAGTCCGCGAACGGCGCCCGGGCGGCCAGGCGGAACAGCAGCGCCGGGACGGCGAACAGGTAGACGAACCGGTTCAGCGCCGCCGCCACCGGCCGGTCCAGCAGCCCCCAGCGGCCGGCGCCGTAGCCCAGGGCCACCACCAGGAAGATGGGCAGGATGGAATCGAAGAACGGCGCCAACGGGGGGCGTCAGGCCTGGGCGCTGGGCCGGGC
>JAGREA010000307.1 GCA_020446745.1 Rhodobacterales bacterium
GGACGCGCGCGAGGAACGGGTGCGCATGACCCGCCTGCGCAAGATGGTGGCGGCGCGCCTGAAGCAGGCCCAGAACACGGCGGCCATGCTGACCACCTTCAACGAGGTGGACATGACCGAGGCCATCGCGCTTCGGGCCCAGTTCAAGGACATCTTCGAAAAGCGCCACGGGGTGCGCGTCGGCTTCATGTCGGTGTTCATCAAGGCGGCCATTGAGGGGCTGAAGGCCTTCCCCGCCATCAACGCGGAAATCGACGGCGACGACATCGTCTACAAGAACTACTACGACATTTCCGTCGCCGTAGGCTCGCCCCAGGGCCTGGTGGTGCCGGTGGTGCGCGATGCCGACAGGCTGTCCTTCGCCGAACTGGAAAAGACCATCGGCGACTTCGGCAAGCGGGCCCGCGAGGGCAAGCTGACCATGGAAGAGATGATGGGTGGCACCTTCACCATCTCCAACGGCGGGGTCTACGGCTCGCTGCTGTCCACGCCCATCCTGAACCCGCCCCAGTCGGGCATCCTGGGCATGCACAAGATCCAGTCGCGGCCCATGGTGATGGCCGACGGCTCGATCCAGGCCCGGCCCATGATGTATCTGGCCCTCAGCTATGACCATCGCATCGTTGACGGCCGCGAGGCGGTGTCGTTCCTGGTGCGCATGAAGGAATGCATCGAGGATCCGCGGCGCATCCTGCTGGACATCTGACCGAAAGGCCCGAGTGATCATGAGTGAGGATACCTTCGACGTCATCGTCGTCGGCGGCGGCCCCGGCGGCTACGTGGCCGCCATCCGGGCCGCCCAGCTGGGCCTGAGGACGGCCTGCGTGGAAATGCGCGGCGCCCTGGGCGGCACCTGCCTGAACGTGGGCTGCATCCCGTCGAAGGCGCTGCTGCAGTCGTCCCACCACTACGAGGCGGCGAAGGACGAATTCGCCCACCACGGCGTGCAGGTCGGGTCCTTGAAGCTGGACCTGAAGACCATGATGGCGCGCAAGGAAAAGGTGGTGGCCGACCTGACCAAGGGCATCGAGTTCCTGTTCAAGAAGAACAAGGTGGCCTACCTGGTGGGCGAGGGCCGGCTGACCGGATCGGACGAGGTGACGGTGGTCGAGGCCGACGGCACGGCCCGGGCCTACAAGGCGGAAAACATCATCATCGCCACCGGTTCCGACGTGGCCGGCCTGCCGGGCATCGACATCGACGAGAAGAAGATCGTCAGCTCCACCGGCGCCCTGTCGCTGGCCAAGGTGCCGAAGACCCTGGTGGTCATCGGCGGCGGCGTCATCGGCCTGGAACTGGGCTCGGTGTGGCGGCGCCTGGGCGCCCAGGTGACGGTCATCGAGTTCCTGGACGACATCCTGCCCGGCATGGACGGCGAGGTGGTCAAGCAGATGACCCGCACCCTGAAGAAGCAGGGCATGACCATCCGCACCAAGCACAAGGTGACCGGCGCCAAGGCCGGGCGCGGCGGCGTCGACCTGACCGTGGAGCCCCGCGACGGCGGCGCCGCCGAAACGGTGAAGGCCGAGGTGGTGCTGGTGGCCGTGGGCCGCAAGCCCTACACGGAAAACCTGGGCCTGGAGGCCGTGGGCGTGGAAACGGACCAACGCGGCTTCATCAAGGTGGACAAGGACTTCCAGACCAACGTGCCGGGCATCTTCGCCATCGGCGACGTGATCGGCGGGGCCATGCTGGCCCACAAGGCCGAGGAGGAAGGCGTGGCGGCGGCCGAGCTGATCGCCGGCGCCCCCGGGCACGTGAACTACGGCGTCATCCCCGGCATCGTCTACACCTGGCCCGAAGTGGCCGCCGTGGGCCTGACCGAGGAAAAGCTGAAGGAGGCGGGCACCGCCTACAAGGTGGGCAAGTTCCCCTTCACCGCCAACAGCCGGGCCAAGTGCAACGCCGACTTCGATGGCTTCGTGAAGATCATCGCCGACGCCAAGACCGACAAGGTGCTGGGCGTGCACATCGTCGGGCCGGAAGCCGGCGACCTGATCCAGGAATGCGTGGTGGCCATGGAGTTCGGCGCCTCGTCGGAAGACATCGCCCGCACCTGCCACGGCCACCCGGGTTTGTCCGAGGCGGTGAAGGAAGCCGCCCTGGGCGTGGAAGGCCGCGCCATCCACATGTGACGTGAGGCGCGATCCGTCGGGCGCGGCCCTCAGCCGATGCCCGACAGCACCGCCCGGTCGGCGACGAAGCGGTCCACCAGCCAGTCGGCCAGGGCGTTCACCCGGGCCGCCGCCCGCAGGTCCGGGTGGGTCAGCATCCACACCTGGCGGCTGACCACCGGCTCGGGCCCGCTGACGCGCACCAGGGCCGAATCCGTGTCCCCCACATAGCAGGGCAGCACCACCCGCCCCAGGCCCGTGCGCGCGGCGCTGGCCAGCATGGGAATGGAACTGGTGGTCAGCACCGGCCGGGCGTCGGGCACGTGGGCCCGGAACCACAGGTGTTCCGGCGTCTGGGCCAGGGTTTCGTCATAGGCCACCCAGTCGGTCACCTCGCCGTGGCCCCGCCCGGCGTACACGGCGAAGCCGATATCGGCCAGCTTGCGGGCCACGTAGGCGCCCTCGCTGGGCCGGGCCAGGCGCAGGGCCATGTCGGCCTCGCGCCGGGTCAGGTTGATGTTCTGGGACCCGGCCACGGCCTCGATGCGGATGTTGGGATAGCGCCGCCGGAACTGGCCCAGGCGCGGCACCAGATAGCTGGTGAACAGCCCCTCCACCGAGGCCACCCGCACCACCCCGGCCAGCATGGCGTCCAGGCCCGCCGCCGTGCGCTCGATGGCGTGGATCTCCTGCTCCAGGCGGGCCACCCGGTCCAGCACCGCGCCGCCGGCCTTGGTGGCCACCAGGCGGCCGTCCATGCGGTCGAACAGGCGCACGTCCAGGTCCGCCTCCAGGGCCAGCAGGCGCCGCGTCACCGTGGTCTGGTTCACCCCCAGCAGGCGCGCCGCCCCGGAAAGGGTGCCCGTTCGGGCAATGGCCAGCACGTGGCGCAGATCGTTCCAGTTCACCGGTCCCTCCCTTTCCATCTGCAAAATTGCAGGGGAACTGCGCAAAAGTTCGCATACAGTCTGCGCCACGGCAAATGTTAGTCTAACAAACCATTCTGGGGGAGGGGACGGCCGACACCATGACGGCGCCAAAGACCTTGCTGCAACTGGCCGGCGCGGACCTGGCCCCGGCGGCCATCGCCGGTTCGACCCTGCTGCTCATCGACTGCCAGCGCGAATACGTGGACGGCGCCGTGGTGCTGCCCGGCGTGGACGCCGCCGTGGCCGCGGCGGCCGACCTGCTGGGCCGGTTCCGGGCCGCCGGCGCGCCGGTGGTGCACGTGGCCCACGTGGGACAGCCCGGCGGCGCCTTCGATCCGGACGGGCCCGGCGGCGCCTTCGCCGGCGCCGTGGCGCCCCTGGACGGCGAGGCCGTGGTGCGCAAGCGCCTGCCCAACGCCTTCGCCGGCACGGACCTGGAATCGACCCTGGCGGCCATCGGCAACCGATCGCTGGTGGTGGTCGGCTTCATGACCCACATGTGCGTCAGTTCCACGGTGCGGGCGGCCCTGGACCACGGCTACCGGACCACGGTGGCGGCCGACGCCACGGCGACGCGGCCCCTGCCCGACGGCGCCGGCGGGGTGGTGGACGCGGCGACCCTGCAGCGGGCCAGCCTGGCCGCCCTGTCCGACCGCTTCGCCATCATCGCCGGCAGCGGAGACATCGCCTAACCGACCTGTTTCGCGCGGACCTGTTTTGGGGAGGACGAGGGAGGCGGAATCGGGTAAGCCCAAACCCCGAATGGGCTTGCCTGATAGGGGGAGGGGCCGGGCAACCGGTTCCTCCCTTCCTCGTTCCTGGCCTTCCTCGTTCCTGGCCTTCCTCGTTCAGGGCGGATTTCCGCGTTTCGGATCAGCGCGCCCGGGCCCGGGGGTGGGCCTTGCGGTGCACGGCGGCCAGGCGTTCGGCATCCACCGCCGTGTAGCGCTGGGTGGTGGACAGGGACGCATGGCCCAGCAGTTCCTGGATGGTCCGCAGGTCGCCGCCGCCGGCCAGCAAGTGGGTGGCGAAGCTGTGGCGCAGGGCATGGGGCGTGGCCGTTTCCGGCAGCCCCAGCAGGGCCCGCAGGCGGCGCATCTGGCGCTGCGCCACGCCCGGGTTCAGGGCCCCGCCCCGGGCCCCCAGGAACAGCGGGCCTTCGGGCCCCGGGTCGAACGGGCAGGCGTCCAGGTAGTCGGCCACGGCCCGGGTCACGGCCGGCAGCAGCGGCACCAGGCGTTCCTTGCGGCCCTTGCCCAGCACCCGCAGGGTGTCACCCCGGGGGGCCTGGGCGCGGGTCAGGCCCAGGGCCTCGCCCAGGCGCAGGCCGCAACCGTACAGCAGCATCAGCAGGGCCCGGTCGCGGCGGCCGATCCAGTCGGCGTCGCTCAGCTCGGCCACCACGGCCACGGCGTCCAGGGCGTCCTGGGGCGTCAGGGCCTTGGGCACGGCGCGCGGCACCTTGGGCGTGCGCACGGCGGTGACGGCGGCGTTGCTGACCAGGCCCCGGCGGTCCAGGAAGCGGAAGAACCCGCGCAGGGTCGACAGCGCCCGGGCGGTGGAGGACCGGGCCAGGCCGCGCCGCGCCCGCGCGGCCAGGTAGGCCCGCACGTCGGCCGGGGTCAGGCCGGCCAGGGCGGCCAGGGTGGCCGGGCCGCCCAGGTGTTCGGCCAGGAAGGCCAGGAAGGCCGCCAGGTCGCGGCCATAGGCATCCAGGGTGTGGGGCGAGGTGCGCCGCTCCTCGGCCAGCCAGCGCCACCAGTCGGCCACGGCCGCGGCGGCGTCGGGCGCGGCGCCCACGGCCGGCACGGGCGGAATGATCACGCGGGGTCGGGCAGCCATTTGGACAGCAGGGCGGCGGCGATGTCGGCCAGGAAGCGCAGCACTTCCGTGCCCTGGCCGGGCTGGAAGGTGTTGGGGGTGCGGGCCGCCAGGGCCAGCAGCCCCGGGTGGGCGCTGTCGCGCAGCAGCACCCGGGCAAAGGCGGCCGAGCGCACCAGGCCGGCCCCGGCGCCGAAATAGCTGCCGTCGTCGGTGGCCTGGTCGAACAGCACTGCCGGTTCGCCGCGCAGCACCCGCTCCACGGCCCCGGGGGCCAGCCGGTGGGCCCCGGCGCCGAACAGGCGCGCGGCGCCGGCGTTGTCGATCTCGAAGCCGATGGTGGCCACGTCCACGTCCAGCAGGATGGGCAGGTCGTCGGTGATGGCGCGGATCAGACCGGGCAGGGTGGGGGGCTCCACCATGGCCAGGGCGGCGGCGTGGGCCCGGGCCTGGACCGACTGGTTCGATCGGCTGGTCTCGATCATGCCCTGGGCGTTTTCCCGCAGCAGGGCCATCTTGCCCTTCAGGCGGTCGACCATGGCCCGCTGCAGGTCCACCACGTTGTCGCCGGCCACCCGCACCGGCAGGGTCAGGAAATCCAGCACTTCGGGCCGGCGGCTCAGGAAATCGGGATGGGCGGTCAGGTAGGCCGCCACCTGGTCCTCGGTGGGGGCGTCCGGCGCGGTTCCGGGCTGTCGGGGCGTGGGCGAATCCGGGTTTCGGGTCATGGCCTACAGTGTCCCAGCGGCGCGTTAACGCCCGGTTATCGTCGGGCGGCGCCTGCCTGGTATATGGTGGCGCCATGGCCGATCCCGCAACCCATGCCGAACCCCCTTCGCCCCCCGCCCGCCACGGGCCCGGGGACCGGGTGGCCGTGCTGCTGCCCCTGCCCCTGGCCGGGGCCTATGACTATGGCGTGGGGCCCGACATGGTGCTGCAAACGGGCGACCTGGTGCGCGTGCCCCTGGGCCCGCGCCAGGCCGTGGGGGTGGTGTGGGGCCCCGGCACCGGCGAGGTGGCGGCCGACCGCCTGAAGCCGGTGGCCGAGCGCTGCGACCTGCCGCCCCTGGCCCCCACCCTGCTGCGGTTCGTCGACTGGGTGGCGGCCTATACCCTGTCGGCCCCCGGGGCCGTGCTGCGCATGGTGCTGAGCGCCCCCGACGCCCTGTCGCCGGAACGCCGGGCCATCGGCTTCGGGCCTGTCGAGGCCCTGCCCGAGGGCCTGCGCCCGACCCCGGCCCGCCAAAGGGTGCTGGATGCC
>JAGREA010000308.1 GCA_020446745.1 Rhodobacterales bacterium
CGCGACAGGGACGACTACCAGACCCTGTTCGCCCGCCGCGAGGGCGCCGTGGCCGCGCCCACGGCGGGCCTGCACTTCACCCCGGCCCTGACCCGGGCCCTGGCCGACCGGGGCGTGGAGACGGTGACCGTCACCCTACACGTGGGCGCCGGCACCTTCCTGCCGGTGAAGGTGGACAAGGTGCAGGATCACCGCATGCACGCCGAATGGGGCGAGGTTTCGGCCGAAGGCGCGGCCCGCCTGAACGCCGCCCGGGCCGCCGGCGGGCGGGTGGTGGCCGTGGGCACCACGTCGCTGCGGCTGCTGGAATCGGCGGCGGATGAAGGCGGCACGGTGCATCCCTTCAGCGGCCTGACCGACATCTTCATCACCCCGGGCCACCGGTTCCGGGCCGTGGACCGGCTGATGACCAATTTCCACCTGCCGCGTTCCACCCTGTTCATGCTGGTGTCGGCCTTTTCCGGGCTGGCGCGCATGAAGGCCGCCTACGCCCACGCCATCGACAACGGCTATCGCTTCTATTCCTATGGCGACGCCTGCTTCCTGGAACCGGAGGACCGGCCATGACGACGGGCCTGGATTTCACCCTGCTGCACACCGACGGGGCGGCCCGGCGCGGCCGCCTGGACACGGCCCACGGGGCCATCGACACGCCGGCCTTCATGCCCGTGGGCACGGCCGCCACGGTGAAGGCCATGACGCCCGACGCCGTGCGCGCCACCGGGGCGCAGATCGTGCTGGGCAACACCTATCACCTTATGCTGCGCCCGGGGGCCGAGCGGGTGGCGCGCCTGGGCGGCCTGCACCGGTTCATGGACTGGCCGGGGCCGATCCTGACCGATTCCGGCGGCTTCCAGGTCATGTCCCTGGCCGAGCTGCGCAAGATCACCGAAGCGGGCGTGCGGTTCCGTTCCCACGTGGACGGCAGCTACCACGACCTGAGCCCCGAACGGGCCATGGAGATCCAGGACCTACTGGACAGCACCATCACCATGGTGCTGGACGAATGCACCCCCTTCCCGGCCACCGAGAAGCAGGCGGCGGAGTCCATGCGCCTGTCCATGCGCTGGGCGGCGCGGTGCCGGGAAGCGTTCCGCGACCGGCCGGGCTATGGCCTGTTCGGCATTGTCCAGGGCGGGGTCTACGACGATTTGCGGGCCGAAAGCGTGGATGCCCTGGCCAACATCGGCTTCGACGGCTACGCCATCGGCGGCCTGGCCGTGGGCGAGGGGCAGGAGACCATGTTCCGGGTGCTGGAGGCCACCACCCCCCGCCTGCCGGCGGACCGGCCCCGCTATTTGATGGGCGTGGGCAAGCCGGCCGACATCGTCGGCGCGGTGCTGCGCGGGGTGGACATGTTCGACTGCGTGCTGCCCACGCGATCCGGCCGCACGGGCCAGGCCTTCACCCGCCGGGGGCAGGTCAACCTGCGCAACGCCCGCCACCGCGACGATCCCCGCCCCCTGGACGCCGACTGCGCCTGCCCCACCTGCCGGGTCCATTCCCGGGCCTACCTGCACCACCTGGTGCAGGCCAAGGAGGTGCTGGGCCTGACCCTTCTGACCTGGCACAACCTGCACTACTATCAGGACCTGATGGCCGGGCTGCGCGACGCCATATCGGCCGGCGCGGCGGCCGACTTCGCCGCCGCCTTCGCGGCCGGGCAGTCCCAGGGCGACATCGAGGAGCTGTGACGTGAGCGAAAAGATCTACACGGGCCTGACCCAGCTGGGCCACGCCACCGAGCCCCCGGCCAGCCCCGAGGCGGCGACCCTGGAAGCGGTGCCCAACCCCCAGGCGGGGCGCGACTATGTGGTGCGCTTCACCTGCCCGGAATTCACCTCGCTGTGCCCGGTGACGGGCCAGCCGGATTTCGCCCACCTGGTCATCGACTACGTGCCCGGCGACAAGCTGGTGGAAAGCAAGTCGCTGAAGCTGTACCTGGCCAGCTTCCGCAACCACGGCGCCTTCCACGAGGACTGCACGGTGGCCGTGGCGCGCAAGGTGATCGACGCCATCGGCCCCAAGTGGCTGCGCATCGGCGGCTACTGGTTCCCGCGCGGCGGCATGCCCATCGACGTGTTCTTCCAGACCGGCGAGCCGCCCCGGGGGCTGTGGATCCCCGACCAGGGGGTGCCGTCGTATCGGGGGCGGGGGTGAAAAAGTAAGACAACCGCGGAGGACGCCGAGGTTGCGCGGAGAGGCGCTGAGAAGAAGAAATTTATATCCATCGAATCCCCCGGGTTTGTCCCGGGGGTCCACGTCTTTTGATCCGGCGCCGTGAACAAGACGTGGGTACCCGGGACAAGCCCGGGCACGACGGGGTGGGAATGGATCTCAGCGCCTCTCCGCGAAACCTCGGCGTCCTCCGCGGTTGTCTTTTTCCCCTACCCGCACTTGGAATAGCCGCAACTGGCGCAGGAATCGCACCCTTCCTGGCGGATCAGGGTCGGCTGCTGGCATTTGGGGCAGGAGCGGAAGCCGGCCGTCAGCGGGCTGGCCTTCGGTGCCGAAACCTCGCCCCCCGCCACCTCGCCGGACGATCCCCCACCGGCCGCCGCCAGGGGCACCACATGGGTGTCCCGTTCCGCCGCCGGGCCCTTCAGGAAGCCGATGGCGTGCAGGTGGCGGTCGATCACGTCGCCCAGGGCCGCCAGCAGCGACGGCACGTACTTGCCGCCCACCCAGTGGCCGCCGCGCGGGTCGAACACGGCCTTCAGTTCCTCCACCACGAACGACACGTCGCCGCCGCGCCGGAACACGGCCGAGATCATGCGCGTCAGGGCCACGGTCCAGGCGTAGTGGTCGTTGTTCTTGGTGTTGATGAAGATCTCGAACGGCCGCACCCGGCCGTTGTCGTCCAGGATGTCGTTGATGGTGATGTACATGGCGTGCTCGGATTCCGGCCACACCAGCTTGTAGGTCTTGCCGTCCAGCTCGCCGGGGCGGGCCAGGGGCTTGGTCATGTGCACCACCTTGGCGCCCAGGTCCTTGGCCGCCGGGGCCGGCGCCGCCGGACGGGCCTTGGGCGGGCCCAGGGGCAGCTCGGGCTGGGTGGGATCGGCCTTGGCCGCCTTCACCTCCAGCACCGCGCCGGTCACGTCGTTGGGGCGATAGGTGGTGCAGCCCTTCAGGCCCAGGTCGAACGCCTGTTCGTAGATGTCCTTGAAGGCGTCGAAGGGGATGTCCTCGGGGCAGTTGATGGTCTTGGAAATGGAGCTGTCGATGTGGTCCTGCACCGCCGCCTGCATGACCAGGTGGTCGCGGGGCGTCAGCCCCTGGGCATCGACGAAGGCCGGCGTCAGCGGGGCGTCGGGGCCGAAGGTGCGGCGGTACAGGCGGTAGGCGTAATCGGCCACCTCCTCCTCGCGCCGGGTGCCGTCGGGCATCAGCACGTGGCGGGTGTAGGCGAAGCTGAACACCGGCTCCAGGCCCGACGACACGTTGTCGGCGAACAGCGAGATGGTGCCCGTGGGCGCCACCGAGGTGATCAGGGCGTTGCGGATGCCGTGGTCGGCGATGGCGGTGCGCACGTCTTCGTCCAGGTGCCGCACCTGGCCGCCGTTCAAATAGGCCTCGCGGTCGAACAGGGCGAAGGCGCCCTTCTCCTTCGCCAGGTCCACCGAGGCCAGGTAGGCGGCCTTTTCCAGCGCCGCCATCCAGGCCTTGGTGGCGGCCACGGCGTCGGCCGAGCCATAGCGCAGGCCGCACAGGATCAGGGCGTCGCCCAGGCCGGTGATGCCCAGGCCGATGCGCCGCTTGGTGCGGGCCTCGTGGCGCTGCGCTTCGAGGGGGAAATTCGAAACCTCGATCACATTGTCCATCATCCGCACGGCCACGGGCACCAGCCGGGCCAGGGCGTCCAGGTCCAGGCGCGCCTCGGGGGTGAACGGGTCCACCACCAGCCGCGCCAGGTTGATGGAGCCCAGCAGGCAGGCGCCATAGGGCGGCAGGGGCTGCTCGCCGCAGGGGTTGGTGGCGTGGATGATCTCGCAATAGGACAGGTTGTGCAGCCGGTTGATGCGGTCGATGAAGATCACCCCCGGCTCGGCATAGGCATAGGTGGCCCGCATGATGCCGTCCCACAGGTCGCGGGCCGAAACGGTGCGGTACACGGTGCCGTCGAACACCAGGTCCCAGGCCGCGTTCTCCTTCACCGCCGCCATGAAGGCATCGGTGACCAGGACCGACAGGTTGAACATGCGCAGGCGCCCGGCCTCCTGCTTGGCCTGGATGAAGGCCTCGATGTCCGGGTGGTCGCAACGCATGGTGGCCATCATGGCGCCGCGCCGCGAGCCGGCGCTCATGATGGTGCGGCACATGGCGTCCCACACGTCCATGAACGACAGCGGGCCCGAGGCATCGGCCCCCACGCCCTTCACCGGCGCGCCCTTGGGGCGCAGCGTCGAGAAGTCGTAGCCGATGCCGCCGCCCTGCTGCATGGTCAGGGCGGCCTCCTTCAGGCCGTCGAAGATGCCCGACATGTCGTCGGGGATGTCGCCCATGACGAAGCAGTTGAACAGGGTCACGTTGCGCCTGGCCCCGGCGCCGGAAACGATGCGCCCGGCGGGCAGGAAGCGGAAGTCCTCCAGGGCTTCGTAGAAGGTGTCCTCCCAGGCCGCCGGGTCGGCCTCGGCGGCGGCCAGGCTGCGGGCCACGCGGCGCCAGGTGTCTTCCACCGTGCGGTCCACGGGCCGGCCCTCGGCGTCCTTCAGCCGGTACTTCATGTCCCAGATCTGTTGCGAGATGGCGGCAACCGGATGCATGGGCCCAACCCACTGAAATTCCATGATGAACGAAGGATTAATGTAGGCCTGCGCGGGTCCCGGGTCAAGCCCGTGTTCCCGTTCCGTTTTCCCCCAGATCTATCCCCGGCCCGGCCCCGGCTCGATGGGGGGCGACCGCCGCCCGGCGGCCCTTATCCCCGCTTTTCCCGGCCTGTGGACGGGTGTTGTCCACAGGCCGGGAAGAAGGCCTGTCAAAGGGGGGAAAGGACGGCCTCGCCACCGCCGATTCGCGATCGTCTCTTGGCACGGAAAACCACCGCCAGGCCGGCCAGCAGCAGCAGGACAACGCCCGGCGCGGGGACGGCGCTGCTCACCAGGGTCAGCACCACGTCGTTCCCGTCACCGCCCATGTAGTCGATATCGAACCCGAACCCATCGACACTGATGGACATGCCTTCAAGGAAGCCGCCGGAAACCGGGTTCACGCCCATGTTGTCGATGATCGTGAAGACATCCCCCAGAAGGGGCGTGAACCCGGGCAGCAGGCTCAGGGTCAGCCCGCCGGCCAGGCTCACGTCGCCGTTGACGATGAGCTGGTCGTACTCCGTTCCCGCCGTGAGCCCGCCCAGTTCCATGAACAGATCCCCGGCGTTGAGAGCATAATTGCCGTTGATCGTCATCAGCCCCGGCGAGGACCCCGGGGCGGTCGTCCCGCCATCCTGCGTCAGATCGCCGTTGAATGTGGTCGTGCTCAGCAGGCCGCCCGTCATGTCGAACGTGCCGTTGGTCAGGTCGATTTGCCCGGTGTTGATCGTGCCGCCGCTCATGGTGACATGGCCCGTGCCCCCGGCGACGCCAATCAACAGGGCATCGTTGTCAAGCACGCCGCTGCCGCTCAGATTGAAGAAGCCGGTGCCCGCCTGGCCGATGAACAGGCGCGACTTGTCCTGCGTGCCGCCACTCAGGTTGTAGGTTCCAACCCCGCCGCTCTGGCCGACGAACACCCAGCCGCCGGTTCCCTGAAACGTATGGCCGCCCGTCTGGGTCAGCGTCCCGACGCCTCCTGCGCCCGAACCCACGTGGATGTCCTGGATATCCGGGATGTCGCTGGTGATGATGGCGGTCCCGCCGTTGTCGATGTAGGCGTTGTTGAGCGCGCCGCCCGACGGCGGCCCCGCCGGATTCCAGGACGCGCCATTGTTCCAGTTGGCCGGCGCGCCGGCGGTCCAATCAAAATCGGCGGCCCAGGCGGAACCGGCCAGCACGGAAAAATAGGCCAGCGACACCACGACGCCCTGGCGCAATACCGCACCCATATGGGGCCGATACTTTCGGTGGTTCATTCAATCGTCTCCCTGTGTTGCCGCCGGTCAGAACCGCCGAGCGTGCCGTTGTCGACCGGAAGCTTGAAAAGGACGGACGCCCTCTCGCCCCCGGTTCGCGTTTTGGTATAAGGGAAATTGACACTCACTCTGAATAAGTCAAGGGGCACTTCCGTCGGCCTCGCCCCTCTCATCCACCGCCGGCGGCAGGTGCGGATACCTTGCCCGGGCCTCGGTGATCAGGGCCGCCGAGGCGCTTTCGATGCGGTCCTCCAACTGGGCCATGAAGTCCTTGCGCTTCAGGCCCCGGGGCATGGGGGGCAGGAATTCCAGCACCACCGTGCCGGCGTACTTCCGCACGCTGCGCCGGCCCCAGAACAGGCCCGAGTTCAGGGCCACGGGCACCAGGGGGACGTCGGTGGCGGCGTACATGGCGGCCACCCCCGGGTGGTAGGGATGGCGCCGCCCCGGAGCCGCGCGGGTGCCCTCGGGGAAGATGATCACCTGGCGGTTCAGCCCCACGGCCCGTTTGGTTTCGGCCACCATCTGCTTCAGGGCGCCGGCGCCGCCGGCCCGGTCCACCACCAGGGCCTCGCTTTTGCGTACCAGGGGCGCCCACAGGGGGATGCGCATCAGTTCCTTCTTCATCACGTAAACCGGGTCGGCGCACAGGGTGTAGAACACGCAGGTGTCCCAGGCCGACTGGTGCTTGGATGCGATGATCACCGGCCCCTGGGGCAGGTTCTCGCGGCCGCGGATTTCCACCTTCAGGCCGGCGATGGCCCCCATGCCCCAGCGCACCGCCCAGGCCCACGAGCGCACGGCGTTCTGCATGCACACGCGCGGGAAGGGCAGCAGGCACACCATGACCAGCATGTGCACGATCAGGGAGCCGATGAACCAGACGTTGAACAGCAGGGATCGAATCAGGGTCATGGTGCGCCCGTTTCGGTGGAGCCGCTGGCGGTGCCCCCTGTTTACCCCTTCACCGGCCCCAGGAACAGGCCCCGCAGGCGGTTGAAGGCCCAGGCGGCCAGGAACTTGGTGTATTCCCGGGCCAACAGGAAGGCCGTGCCGGGCCACGACCACCACTGGTCGCGCTTCACGTGGGCCGGGAACACGGGATGGGCCACCAGTTCGACCCCCGGCATGCGGGCGCGGAATTCCTCCAGGCTGCGGGGCATGTGGTAGTCGGCGGTGACCAGGCGCAGCGACGTCACCCCCTGCTGCCGGGCCCAGGCGGCGCTTTCCACGGCGTTGCCGGTGGTGTTCATGGCGTTGCCGATGGCCACCCGGTCGCCCCAGCGGGCCGGGTCGCGGGCGAAGGTTTCCAGCAGCCGGCGCACGTCCACGCCCCGGTAGACGCCCGACACGAACAGCCGGTCGGCCCGCCCCGCGGCCAGCAGGTCCAGGGCCGCTTCCAGGCGGCCGCTGCCGCCGGTCAGCACGACGATGGCGTCGGTGCGGCGGTCGGGCTCGGCCACCCGGTCCGGCAGGGCGGCGACGAAGGCGAACAGGCCCCACCCCCACAGGCCCAGGCCCACGGCCGTCAGCCCGGCCAGGACGGCCAGGACGCGGCCCGGCCGGCGGCGGCGGAAGGGTCGGTTCATGGCGCCATCCTAACCTAAAGCATCC
>JAGREA010000309.1 GCA_020446745.1 Rhodobacterales bacterium
CTTCGCCTTCGGCGCCGCCCTGGCAGGCCTGGCCGGGGCGGTGATGGCGCCCCTGATCTCGCTGGACCCGCAGATGGGCATCGGCTTCCTGGTGCCGGCCTTCCTGGCCATCCTGGTGGGCGGCCTGGGCAGCATCGCCGGGCCCCTGGCCGGGGCCGGGGCCGTGGGCATCACCGACAACCTGACGGCCACCTTCTATTCCCCCGTGTGGGCCCAGCTGGTGGTGTTCATCACCGCCATCGTGGTGATCCGCCTGTTCCCGCGCGGCCTGGTTTCCAGCAAGGGGCGCGAGTCGTGAGGCGCGGCGAGGACGGGGTGGCCGGCCTGTCGCTGGTGGTGTTCCTGCTGCTGCCCCTGGGCGTGGCGGAATGGGTGGTGGGGGAGCTGGCCATCTATTTCAGCTATGCCCTGTTCGCCGCCTCGCTGGCCTTCGTGTGGGGGCAGGGGGGGCTGCTGTGCCTGGGCCAGGCCGTGTTCTTCGGCATGGGCGCCTATGCCATGAGCCTGATCACGCTCGGCATGGTGCCGGGGCTGGAAGGGGTTGTCTCCACCTGGGTGGGGGTGGCCGCCGCCGTGGCCGTGCCGGCCCTGTTCGCCAACCTGCTGGGGCGGTTCCTGTTCTTCTCGCGCGGCATCCAGGGGGCGTTCTTCGGCATCGTCACCCTGGCCGTGGCCTTCATCATCGAGCGCCTGGCCATCAACTGGGACTACATCGGCGGCCTGAACGGCCTGATGAACGTGCCGCCCGTGAACCTGGGCCTGAACGGCGACGGCGCCGAGGTGTGGGAGGCCCTGCCGCTCTACTACCTGAACCTGGGGGTGCTGGCGGCCGGCTATCTGGTGCTGGGCGGGCTGGTGCGCTCGCGCTGGGGCGTGGCGCTTCGGGCCATCCAGGGCCACGAGCTGCGGGCCCAGTCCCTGGGCTATGACGTGGCCCGCTACAAGGTGGCGGCGCTCACCGTGGGGGCCGCCGTGGCCGGCCTGGCCGGGGCCCTGTTCGTCAGCCAGTTCGGGTTCGCCTCGCCGTCTCTGATCGGCTTCGGGCTGTCGGCCGAGGTGCTGATCTGGGTGGCCGTGGGCGGGCGCGGGGCGCTGATCGCCGCCTGCCTGGGGGCCATCCTGGTGCGCGGCCTGGAAGCGGGCCTGTCCAGCGCCCTGGGCGACTGGTGGCTGCTGGTGCTGGGGCTGATGTTCATCGCCGTGGTCATGTTCCTGCCCCGGGGCGTGGTGGGCGAGCTGGTGGCCCGCCTGGACCGGCCGCGCGGGACCGGACGGGCATGAGCGATACCGGCCGCCTGGGCGCGCAGGTGAAGCTGCGCCAGTTGCGCATCCTGGTGGCCATCGCCGACCACGGCAGTCTGGTCCGCGCCGGGCGGCACCTGGGCATTTCCCAGCCCGCCGTCACCCGCTGCCTGAAGGAGCTGGAGGACCTGCTGGGCCTGCCGCTGTTCCTGCGCACGGCCCGGGGCGTGGCGCCCACGGCCTTCGGGGCGCGGTTCATCGATCACGCCAAGGCCATGCTGGCCGAACTGCGCTACGCCGAGGAGGACCTGGCCGACGTGACCGAGGCCCACGCCGGGCGGGTCGCCGTGGGCACCCTGCTGGCCGCCGCGCCGCGCCTGCTGCCCAAGGCCGTGGCGCGCCTGAAGGCCGAACGCCCGGCCATCACCGTGACCGTGGTGGAGGGCACCAACGACCGCCTGCTGCCGGCCCTGCGGGTGGGCGACCTGGACCTGGTGGTGGGCCGCCTGCCGGAAGCCCCCGAGGACGGCCTGGACCAGGAGGTGCTGTACACCGAGCCCATCCGCGTGGTGGTGCGGGCCGGCCACCCCCTGGCCGGGCGCGCCGGCCTGCGCCTGGCCGACCTGGCCGACTGCCAGTGGATCCTGCCGCTGCCGGAAACGGCCCTGCGGCGCCAGATCGAGGACGACTTCCGGGCCGCCGGGGTGGCGCCGCCGGCCCATCCCATCGAATCCGTGTCCATCCTGACCGTGCGCACCCTGCTGCTGGAAACGGACTGCGTGGGCGTGCTGCCGTCCCAGGTGATCCTGGCCGAGGAGGAACTGAACCTGCTGCGCGCCCTGCCCGTGGACCTGCGCTCCACCCTGCGGCCCGTGGGCATCATCACCCGCGCCGGGCGCGGTTTGACCCCGGCCGCCCAGCGCTTCGCCGACCAGTTGCGCCTGACCGCCGCCGACCTGGGTTTGCCCGCCTAGATATGTCTGTAAAGTTATATTAGAAGCCGGATTTTTTATTTTTCGTTATTAGGTCGATTTGCCACACTGCCCCTGGATGTTCGGGAGGACGGGAATGGGCGATACCGACGGCAAGGTCCTGGACGCCAAGGTCCTGGAGGGGCGGGCCAGGCCCCTGGGGGCCTATCCCCACGTCAAGCGGGCCGGCGACCTGCTGTTCGTGTCGGGCACCAGTTCGCGCCGGGCAGACAACAGCCACGCCGGGGTGACGATCCATCCCGACGGCACGGTGGAAAAGGACATCCGCGAACAGACCCGGGCCTGCATCGAGAACATCCGCGCCATCCTGCGAAGCGTCGGCGCCGACCTGTCGGACCTGGTGGACCTGTCCACCTTCCTGGTCTCCATGGACGATTTCCCGGGCTACAACGCGGTCTACGGCGAATACTTCGACGCCACGGGACCGGCCCGCACCACGGTTGCCGTCCACCAGTTGCCGCATCCGAATTTACTGATTGAAATCAAGGCTATCGCCTACAAGCCTTAAACCGGGAAACAAGCCATGCCACTGCATCCCAGCCTGCGGGCCTTCAACTTCGACGCCTGGATCGACGCAAACGCGCACCTGCTGAAGCCGCCGGTGGGCAACAAGCTGCTGCACGACGACAGCGGCATGATCGTCATGGTCGTCGGCGGGCCCAATACCCGGGTGGATTTCCACGACGACCCGGTGGAGGAATGGTTCCACCAGGTGCGCGGCGACATGATGCTGAAGATCGCCGACCGGGGGAAGATCTACGACGTGCCCATCCGCCAGGGCGAGGTGTTCATGCTGCCGTCCCACACCGTGCACGCGCCGCAGCGGCCCCAGGAGGGGTCCGTCGGCATCGTGGTGGAAAGCCCGCGCATGATGGGCATGAAGGAAGGCTTCGAGTGGTACTGCTTCGAATGCGAGGCGCGGGTGCACCGGGCCGAGGTGTCGCTGACCGACCCCAGCGGCATCGTCACCGCCCTGCCCAAGATCTATGACGCCTTCCACAACGACACCGAAGCCCGCACCTGCCCCAACTGCGGCGCCCTGCACCCGGGCAAGGGCAAGCCGCCGGAAGGGTGGGTCCAGCTTTGAGTTCGCCTGAGTCCGTCATCGACATCCACAGCCACTTCTTCCCCGAAACCTGGCCCGACCTGGCCGAACGGTTCGGCACCCCCGACTGGCCCTGGTTGCGCCACCTGGGCGACGGCAAGGCCATGGTCATGGTGGGCGAGAAGGATTTCCGCCCCATCTATTCGGCCTGCTGGGACGTGGACAAGCGGCTGGAGGAGATGGACCGCGACGGGGTGGACATCCAGGTGATCTGCGCCACCCCGGTGCTGTTCGCCTATGGCCGCCCGGCCGAGCAGGCCGCCGACTGCGCCCGCATCTTCAACGACGCGGCGCTGGAGATGTGCGGCCGCGCCGGCGGCCGGCTGGAGGCCCTGGCCCAGGTGCCGCTGCAGGACATCGACCTGTCGTGCCGCGAGGTGGAGCGGGCCATGGCCGACGGGCACCGGGGCGTGCAGATCGGCAACCACGTGGGGCCCAAGGACCTGGACGACGCCGGGCTGGTCACCTTCCTGCACCATTGCGCCGACCTGGGCGCGGCGGTGCTGGTGCACCCCTGGGACATGATGACCGACGGTCGCATGAAGCAATACATGCTGCCCTGGCTGGTGGCCATGCCGGCGGAAACGCAGCTTTCCATCGTGTCGCTGATCCTGTCGGGCGCCTTCGAGCGGCTGCCCCGGTCGCTGCGCCTGTGCTTCGCCCACGGCGGCGGCAGCTTCGCCTTCCTGCTGGGGCGGGTGGACAACGCCTGGCGCCACCGCGACATCGTGCGCCAGGACTGCCCCAACCCGCCGTCCAGCTACGTGGACCGGTTCTCGGTCGATTCGGCGGTGTTCGACGACGGCGCCCTGAAGCTGCTGACCGACGTGATGGGGCCCGAACGCATCATGATGGGCACCGATTACCCCTTCCCCCTGGGGGAACAGTCGATGGGATCGGGCGTGCGGAACAATCCGCATCTTGACCCGTCGGCCCGCGCGGCGATGCTGGGGGGCAACGCACGCCGCTGGCTGAATCTGGAAGACCAAACACCGGCCCGCGCGGTCGGCGCTTGACGGCACGACGGGGATGCATTTATTTTAAGCTTAAAATAAATCGCAATACCAAGGGCGTCCCCGGTCACTTGGATGACATCAAACAGGAGGCAAGACAGATGAAAATGCGGACATGGATGGCCGGCCTCGCGGTGGCGGCCCTGACGGCCGGCGTTGCATTCGGTTCGGCGCAGGCCGCCGACACGGTGAAGATCGGCATGGTCACCACGCTGAGCACCGGCGCCGGCTACCTGGGCCAGGACGTGCGCGACGGCTTCATGCTGGCGGTGACGGAAGAGGGCGGCAAGCTGGGCGGCATCCCCGTCGAGGTGCTGGTCGAGGACGACGGCCGCAAGCCCGGCACCGGCAAGCAGATCACCGAACGGTTCCTGAAGCGCGACAAGGTGGAAATCGTCACCGGCGTGATCTTTTCCAACATCTCGCCGGTGGTGGCGCCGCTGACGCTGAAGGCCGGCGCCTTCTACATCTCGCCCAACTCGGGCCCGTCCAACTTCGCCGGCAAGCAGTGCGACAAGAACTACTTCGCCGTGGCCTGGCAGAACGACACCCTGCACGAGGCCGCCGGCCAGAACGCCAAGAACCTGGGCTATACCGAAGCCTTCATCCTGGCCCCCAACTACCAGGCCGGCAAGGACGCCCTGACCGGCTTCAAGCGCTACTTCAAGGGCAAGATCGTCGGCGAGGTCTACACCAAGCTGGGCCAGACCGATTACGCCGCCGAGATCGCCAAGATCCGCGACGCCAACCCGCAGATGGTGTTCCACTTCCTGCCCGGCGGCATGGGCATCAACTTCCTGAAGCAGTACGTGCAGGCGGGCCTGAAGGACAAGATCCCGCTGGTCCTGGCGGCGCCGTCCATGGACTACAAGATCATGAACGCCGTGGGCGACATGGCCCTGGGCATCCACAATTCGTCGCACTGGAACCACGACCTGGACAACCCGGCCAACAAGGCCTTCCTGGCCGGCTTCGAAAAGGCCTACGGCCGCGTGCCCACGGTGTACGCCAGCCAGGGCTATGACACCGCCAAGCTGATCGCCAGCGCCCTGGCCGCCACCGGCGGCAAGGTGATGGCCGACCCCGACGCCTTCCGCGCGGCCCTGGAAAAGGCCGACTTCGCCTCGGTGCGCGGGCCGTTCAAGTTCGGCGCCAACCACCACCCCATCCACCGCTGGTATTCCCGCGTGGTGGAAAAGGGCGCCGACGGCAAGCTGGTGAACAAGACCACGGGCGTGATCATGGAAGACCACCAGGACGCCTATGTGGGCGAGTGCAAGATGTAGCCTCGCGGGTTTCCGCGTGAAACGGGGGCGGGCGCCCGGCGCGTCCGCCTCCGCGATTTCCTCAACAGGGCGTCCGGACCATGCTTCTGTTCCTTGAACAGCTTCTGAACGGCCTGCAGCTGGGCGTGTTCCTGTTCCTGGTGGCGGCGGGCCTGACGCTGATCTTCGGCATCATGGGCCTGATCAATCTGGCCCACGGGTCGCTGTACATGATCGGCGCCTTCGCCGCCGCCACGGTGACCAACTGGACCGGCTCGTTCCTGGTCGGCCTGCTGGCGGCCCTGCCGATCACCGCGGCCGTGGGCATGGCCATCGAATTCGTGGTCATGCGTCGGCTGTACGACCGCGACCACCTGGACCAGGTGCTGGCCACCTTCGGCCTGATCCTGTTCTTCAACGAACTGATCGCCATGATCTGGGGCCGGCCGCCCCTGTTCATGACCGTGCCCGACATCCTGAACGGCACCGTCGAGATCATCCCCGGCATTCCCTATCCCATCTACCGGGTGGTCATCATCGGCGTCGGCGTGCTGGTGGCCCTGGTGCTGTACGGGGTGATCGCCCGCACCCGGGTGGGCATGCTGATCCGCGCCGGGTCCACCCACCGCGAGATGGTCGGCGCCCTGGGGGTCAACATCCGCGTCCTCTACACCCTGCTGTTCGGTTTCGGCGCCATCTTCGCCGGCCTGGCCGGGGCCATGGCCGGGCCGCTGATGTCGGTGCAGGTGGGCATGGGCGAGGGGATCCTGATCCTGGCCTTCGTGGTCATCGTCATCGGCGGCATCGGCAGCGTGCGCGGCGCCCTGGTGGGGGCCCTGCTGGTGGGCGTGGTGGACACCATGGGCCGGGCCTTCCTGCCCACCCTGCTGAAGACCATGCTGCCGCCGGCCGAGGCCGACGGCATCGGCGCCGGCCTGTCGTCCATGGCCATCTACCTGCTGATGGCGGTGGTCCTGGTGTGGAAGCCCCGGGGGCTGTTCCCGGCCCATGGCTGACCATTCCCACCGCATGGGCGCGATCACCCGCAAGACCGCGGTGCTGGCCTTCGGCTTCGTGCTGCTGGCGGCCCTGCCGGGGATCGCCCACTTGATGGACGAACCGTTCCTGGTCAGCACCTTTTCCCGCGTGCTGATCTATGCCATGGCGGCGGTCAGCCTGGACCTGATCCTGGGCTACGGCGGCATGGTCAGCTTCGGCCACGCGGCCTTCTTCGGCGTCGGCGCCTACGTGGTGGGCATCCTGGCCCACCATGCCGCCGAGGGCACCACCGTGCTGGGCCTGGCCGGCACCAACCTGGCCGTGGTGTCGTGGGCGGCGGCGGTGCTGGTCTCGGCCGGGGTGGCCGCCGTCATCGGGGCGCTGAGCCTGCGCACCGACGGCGTGCACTTCATCATGATCACCCTGGCCTTCGCCCAGATGCTGTTCTTCCTGTTCGTGTCGCTGGAACCCTATGGCGGCGACGACGGCCTGATGATGATGGGCCGCAACGACCTGTTCGGCATCGACCTGTCGGACGACATGACCTTCTACTACCTGTGCTTCATCGCCCTGATGGCCTTCCTGCTGCTGACCCGGCGGCTGGTGGATTCCCGGTTCGGCATGGTCATCCGCGGCTGCAAGCAGAACGAGCGGCGCATGCGGGCCCTGGGCTTCCCCGTCTACCGCTACAAGCTGACGGCCTTCGTCATCGCCGGGGCCGGGGCCGGCCTGGCCGGGGCCCTGTCGGCCAACCACACGGAATTCGTCAGCCCCGACTTCCTGCACTGGACCATGTCGGGCGACATCATGATCATCGTCATCCTGGGCGGCATCGGCACGCTCTACGGCCCCGTGGTGGGCGCCGTGGTGTTCCTGATGCTGGAGGAATTCCTGCCCCTGGCGTTCGACAGCGTGGGGCTGGAGGGCCTGAAGGAGCACTGGCGGTTCCTGTTCGGCCCCATCCTGATCCTGGTGGTGCTGTTCGCCCGGCGCGGCCTGTTCGGCCTGCTGGCGGGGCGGGAGGCGCGCGATGGCTGACCTGATCCTGGACGTGCGCCACCTGCACAAGGCCTTCGGCGCCCTGGCCGCCACCGACGACCTGAACCTGGGCGTCGAGCGCGGCGAGGTCCACGCCCTGATCGGCCCCAACGGCGCCGGCAAGACCACCCTGATCGCCCAGCTGGCCGGCGAGCTGACCCCCGACGACGGCACGGTGACCTTCGACGGCCGCGACATCACCGCCCTGCCGGTGCACCAGCGGCCCCATCTGGGGCTGGCCCGGTCGTTCCAGATCACCTCGGTGCTCATGGACTTCACCAGCCTGGACAACGTGGCCATGGCCGTGCAGGCCCGGGCCGGACACAGCTTCCGCTTCTGGCGCCGGGCCCGGGCCGAACGGGCCCTGCGGGTGCCGGCCATGGACTACCTGGACCGCGTGGGCCTGGGGGCCCGGGCCCACGTGCGGGTGTCGGCCCTGGCCCATGGCGAGCGCCGCCAGCTGGAACTGGCCATGGCCCTGGCCCTGGAGCCGCGCCTGCTGCTGCTGGACGAGCCCATGGCCGGCATGGGGCCCGAGGAGACCCAGCGCATGGTCCAGGTGCTGAAGGCCCTGAAAGGCGAGATCACCATGCTGCTGGTGGAACACGACATGGACGCCGTGTTCGCCCTGGCCGACCGCCTGACCGTGCTGGTCTACGGCAAGGCCATCGCCACCGGCACGCCCGACGCCATCCGCGCCAACCCGGACGTGCGCCGGGCCTATCTGGGCGAAGAGGGGGGCGCCTGATGCTCAGCCTGGACGCCATCATGACCTACTACGGCGAAAGCCAAGTGCTGTTCGGCGTGTCGCTGGAAGTGGGGGCCGGCGAGGTGGTCACCCTGATGGGCCGCAACGGCATGGGCAAGACCACCACCGTGCGTTCCATCATGGGCCTGACGCCGCCGCGCCACGGCACCATCCGCTTCGACGGGGCTGAGATCCAGGGCCGCCCGTCCCACCGCATCGCCCGGCTGGGCCTGGGCCTGGTGCCGGAAGGGCGCATGATCTTCCCCACCCTGAACGTGCGCGAGAACCTGGTGGCCACGGCCGCCAACTGGGGCAAGGCCGAGCGGCCGTGGACCGTGGACCGGGTGTTCGGCCTGTTCCCCCGCCTGGCCGAGCGGGCCGGGCACATGGGCAACGCCCTGTCCGGCGGCGAGCAGCAGATGCTGGCCGTGGGCCGGGCCCTGATGACCAACCCGCGCCTGCTGATCCTGGACGAGGCCACCGAGGGCCTGGCGCCCCTGGTGCGCGAGGAGATCTGGTCGTGCCTGGAAGCCCTGAAGGCCGAACGCCAGTCGATCCTGGTGATCGACAAGAACCTGGAGGCCCTGACCCGCATCGCCGACCGCCACTACATCATGGAAAAGGGCCGGGTGGTGTGGCAGGGGGACACGCGGGCCTTGATCGCCGACCCCGAACTCGGCCATCGTTACCTCGGAGTCTAGGCCGCTACCCCCCACCGGGCCGAACAAGGGCAACAACATGGGCTTTCCGGACGTTCCCGCGCACGCGCGCATCGATGTGAAGGCGGCGCCCCAGGGCGCGCGCGTGGTTACCGTGCGCGACCAGGACGGGCGCGACCGCCACGGCGCCCTGGTCTCCGCCGATCCCATCGACCAATTGCGCCAGGCCATCGTCAAGACGGCCAAGGCCCTGGCCGCCGAGGGCGCCATGCCGCCGCACCTGGCGGCCATGACCTGGCGGGTGCGCGACAGGGCCCCGTTCCAGGACCGCCTGCGCGAGGCCGAGCTGCGCCTGCGCGAGGTGGTGGGCGGCAACCTGCCGGTGCTGGAGATCAAGGCCGTGCGCGGCCTGGACGACGGCGTGGCCGTGCTGGTGGACGCCCAGGCCGTGGTGCCGCCGCCGCCCGACGACCCCGACGCCCTGGTGGACGGACGCCTGACGGCGGCCGAGCTGAACCGCCAGTACAGCGCCCGCGCCGCCGTGCCCAACCATCTGGAAATCTTCGTCGACTGGCGCGACCGGGGGCGGGCCTTCAAGGCCGCCGCCGAGGGGCGGGACCGCCTGCGGGCCGACATCCCCTACGGCAAGCGCCCGGCCGAGACCATCGACCTGTTCCTGCCCGAGGGGAACCGCCCGGGCCCCCTGCACCTGTTCATCCACGGCGGCTACTGGCAGGCCATGGACAAGGACGACCATTGCCACCTGATGGGCGCCCTGTTGGACACCGGCGCCGCGGCGGCGGTGATCAACTACGACCTGTGCCCCCAGGTGACCATGGACCGCATCGTCAAGCAGACCCGCGCCGCCTGCGTCCACCTGTGGCGCCACGGGGCCGAGCTGGGCTTCGATCCGGCGCGCATCCAGTTGGCGGGCCATTCGGCCGGCGGCCACCTGGCGGCCATGATGGCGGCCACGGACTGGCCGGCCCTGGATGCCGGCCTGCCGGCCGACCTGGTGAAAAGCGTGGTCATGGTCAGCGGGCTGTTCGAGCTGGACCCCCTGCGCTTCACCGGCATGAACCGGGCCCTGGGCCTGGACGCCAAGGCGGCGGCCCGCAACAGCCCGGTGCGCCTGGACCCGTCCCACCCCATGCCCATGGTGTGCGCCGTGGGCGGCCTGGAAAGCGCCGAGTTCCAGCGCCAGAGCCGCATCCTGGCCGAACGCTGGTCGGCCCTGGGCAGCCCGGTGAACCTGATCACCCTGGACGGGCGCAACCACTTCACGGTCATCGAGGATCTGAACGATCCGTCCAGCCCCCTGTTCACGGCGGCGGCGCGCCTGCTGCACGGCTGACCGTTGGATCACGCCACCCTGTTCCTGACCCTGCTGGCGGCGGGCGCGGCCCTGGCCGCCGGGGGGCTGGTGAAGGGCGTGGTGGGGGTGGGCATGCCCATGGTGTCGGTGCCGCTGATGGCCATGGTGGTGCCCATCCAGACGGCCCTGGCGGTGCTGCTGGTGCCCATCTTCGCCACCAACGTCGTGCAGTTCCGCCAGGCCGGCGACACGCGGGCCATGGCGCGCCGGTTCTGGCCGCTGATCGCCTGCATGGCCGGGGGCATCGCCCTGGGCAGCCAGGTGCTGACCAGCCTGTCGGAAGCCGGCCTGTCCACGGTGCTGGGCGGCGTGATCCTGGTGTTCACGGGCATCCAGATCCTGGGCCGGGTGGGCGAGATCCCGCCGGCCCGGGAACGCTGGCTGGGGCCCCTGGTGGGCCTGGCGTCGGGCATCGCCGGCGGGGTGTCCACCTTCTTCGGCCCGCCGCTGATCCTGTACCTGATGTCCCTGCGCCTGCCCAAGGACGCCTTCGTGGGCGCCATCGGCCTGATCTACCTGGTGGGCAGCCTGCCGCTGATCGCCGCCTTCGTGGCCCAGGGCGTGCTGGGCTGGGCCGAAACCCTGTGGGGCGTGGCCGCCCTGGTGCCCGTGTTCGGCGGCATGGCGCTGGGCCGGCGCCTGCGCGACCGGGTGCCGCAGGAGATCTTCCGGCGGATCATCATGGGCCTGCTGGTGGTGATCGGCCTGAACCTGCTGCGCCGGGGCCTGATGGGGGGGTGATGGGCTACCGTCGCCGGCCATGGCGCCCCGGCTGTTCCGGCCAGTCCACGTAGTCGGCCGGCTTGCGGCGCACCCAGGCGATGAAGCGGGCCATGTCCGGGTGGGCCCGGGCCTTGTCGGGCGTGTCGGCCCGTTCCGCCAGTTCGGCGTCGCTGAACACCCGGTGCAGCATGCGGTGGCAGACGCGGTGCAGGGTCTCGGCCTGGTGCCCGCCCTGCGACCGCGGCACCCAGTGGTGGCGGTCCACGCTGGGCCCGGGCACCAGGGGCCGGCCGCACAGGGGGCAGGGCGGATCAGGCGTCGGCGTCGGCATCCTCGGCCAGGGCGGCGATGTTGGACATGACCGACAGGGTGCGGTCGATGTGCTCCTCGGTCAGGCGGCAGGCCGCGTCGGCGTCGCGGTCCAGGGCCGCGTCCTTGATGTCGGCGTGTTCCTGGTGCACGTCGCGGGGCACCGTGCGGTCCACCAGCGCCATGCGCCGGTAGCGTTCCGACTGGTGGTACAGCACGTCGCGGAAGTGCAGCAGCCAGGGCGACGAGGAATGGGAGATCAGGGCGTCGTGGAAGGCGTTGTTGCAGGCCTCCCACTGGTCCACCAGCTCGGGCGTCATCTGCCCGTCGATGCGTTCCTCCACCTTGGACAGGCGGTGGAAGGCGGCCACCACCGAGGCCTCCCATTCGTCCGTGCCAAGCTGGATGGATTCCCGCAGGGCCCGGGTTTCCAGCACCTTGCGCAGGTCCATGATGTCCTGGATGTCGGCCAGCGAGATGGGCGCCACCCGGAACCCCCGCTGGCCCACGGACACCACCAGCCGGTCGGCCACCAGCAGCGACAGGGCCTCGCGCAGGGTGGACGAGCCCACGTCGTATTCCGTGCGCATGTGCTCCACCCGAAGCCGGCTGCCGGGCTTCAGCTTGGCGCTCAGGATGTCCTCGCGGATCATGCGATAGGCATATTCCACCAGGGTCTTGGCGTTGTTGCGGGCCGAGGCCAGGTCGTCGGCCGAGCGGGCAAGGTTGTTCATGGTATTCCATCCGAGGGGGCGCGGTTGCCCGGGGCGGGGGCGGGCGCCGTTCCGCGATTCTGCCAGTTTGATCGTGGAAGGGCAATATCCTCGCTGTAAATTAGCTTTTTCATAGAAATTAAAAAATCTCGAAATTTTTATTGACGTTCGAAATCGGCCGTGACTTTATGGGAGTGTCCCGTCGGAACAGCGGCGGGCAAGCGGGTCCGGCAAGCCATTGGGCCCGAAAAAAAGGGAAACAATACCCTGGCGGCGGGGGCGGCGAGACCGTCCCCTTGGGAGCGTTCGAGACCATGACCCTGGGCGGATCCAACCTTGGCACGGCCTATGTGCGCGTCATCGGCATGCGCCGTGGCGGCACATTCGTCGAATTCGAATACTCCCTGAACGACGCCGACCTGACGGTCGAGCTGGTCATGCCGCTGAAGGAATTCGACACCTTCTGCGCCGAGAACGCGGTCACCCTGCTGGAGCCCGCCCGCGAGGCGGAAACGGTGGTGGAGACCTTCCAGCGACGCGAACGCACGGTCGGCCGCCAGGCCTAGGCAACAAGACCCGGGCACGGCGACCGAAGAACCATAAGCAAAGGGAGGCAACACGTGAGTTTCCAGATCAAGACGCTCGACATCGAGCCCCGGCGGCAGACGTTCGCCTACATCGCGCGCCGTTTCGGCGCCGACCGGCCGGCCAGCCGGTACGAGGAGGCGACCTACGACGTCCAGGCGCGGACCAACTTCCACTACCGCCCCATCTGGGCCCCGGAATACGAGATCCACGACGAAAACCGAACCGCCGTCGTCATGGCCGACTGGTACGTGTTCAAGGACCCGCGCCAGTTCTACTATGCCACCTACAACCAGTCCCGGGCGGCCATGAACCAGGTTCTGGACGGCAACTTCGACACCGTCGAGGAGCGCGGCATGCTGGCCCGCGTGGCCCCCGAATGGCTGGCCACGGCCAAGGCCTACCTGGTGCCCCTGCGCCACTACGAGTGGGGCGCCAACATGAACAACTTCACCATCGCCGACTACGGCTACGGCACCCAGATCACCTCGGCCGCCGCCTTCCACGCCGCCGACCGCCTGGGCATGGCCCAGGTGCTGGGACGCATCGGCCTGCTGCTGGACGACCAGACCGGCGCCAGCCTGGACGAAGGCCACGCCGCCTGGACCGATGGCGCCGAATGGCAGGACCTGCGCCGCGCCGTGGAGGACATGTTCGTGGTCGAGGACTGGTTCGAGGTCTTCGTGGCCCAGAACCTGGCCATGGACGGCATCCTGCATCCCCTGGTGTTCGACCACTTCGACGCCGCCGGCCAGGCGCACAACGGCGCGCCGCTGAGCATGCTGACCGGCTTCATGGTCGACTGGTTCAAGGACTCCAGCCGCTGGGTGGACGCCGTGATCAAGGCCGCGGCCCAGGAATCGGACGCCAACCGCGCCCTGCTGAGCGGCTGGTACGCCACCTGGTCGGCCCGCGCCGTCCAGGTCGCCCGTCCGCTGGCCGACAGGGTTCTGGGCGACGTGGGGATGGGCGAGGGGGCCGAGGCCGCCGTGGCCACGGTGGCCGAACAGCTCAACGCCCGGGCCCGCAAGCTCGGCCTGGACGTCTGAGGAGGCGCCGCCATGACCCGTAACGTTTCCATCACGCTGCAGAACACGGCCGACGCCCGGCCGATCATCGAGGCCATCACCGAAGACAACCCCGAGGCCACCGTGGCCGACTTCCCTTCCATGGTGAAGATCGACTGCCCCGGCCGCCTGGTGGTGAAGCAGGACAGCGTGTCCGAACGCATCGGCCGCGAGTGGGACGTGCAGGAACTGCACCTGAGCCTGATCACGCTGTCGGGCAACATCGACGAAGACGACGACCAGTTCGTCCTGGCCTGGACCTAGGGGAGGATCGCACAATGGCGAAAAAGAAGAAGATGGGCCTGAAGCAGAAGTATGCGCTGCTGACCCGGGGCCTGGACTGGGAAACCACCTATCAGCCCATGGACAAGGTGTTTCCCTACGACAAGTTCGAGGGCATCAAGATCAAGGACTGGGACGCCTGGGAAGATCCCTTCCGGCTGACCATGGATGCCTACTGGAAGTTCCAGGCGGAAAAGGAGCGCAAGCTCTATGCCGTCATCGACAGCTTCTCGCAGAACAACGGCCACCTGGGCCTGACCGACGCCCGCTACCTGAGCGCGGTGAAGCTGTTCTTGACCGGCGTGTCGCCCCTGGAATACATGGCCCACCGCCAGTTCGCCCACCTGGGCCGCCACCTGCGCGGCGCCGGGCCCCGCGTGGCGGCGCAGATGCAGTCGCTGGACGAGCTGCGCCACGCCCAGACCCAGATCCACACCATCAGCCACTACAACCGCTACTTCGACGGCTTCCACGACTGGCAGCACATGCACGACCGGGTGTGGTACCTGTCGGTGCCCAAGTCGTTCTTCGACGATGCCGCCAGCGCCGGGCCGTTCGAGTTCCTGACCTCGATCTCGTTCTCGTTCGAATACGTGCTGACCAACCTGCTGTTCGTGCCCTTCATGTCCGGCGCCGCCTACAATGGCGACCTGGCCACGGTCACCTTCGGCTTCTCGGCCCAGTCGGACGAAAGCCGCCACATGACCCTGGGGCTGGAAGTCATCAAGTTCATGCTGGAACAGGACGAAGGCAACGTGCCCATCGTCCAGCGCTGGATCGACAAGTGGTTCTGGCGCGGCTACCGGCTGCTCAGCCTGGTCGGCATGATGATGGACTACATGCTGCCGAAGAAGATCATGTCCTGGCAGGAAGCCTGGGAGATGTACTTCGAGGAACAGGGCGGCGCCCTGTTCGAGGATCTGGCGCGCTATGGCATCCGCCCGCCCAAGTACCACGACGTGGCGTCGAAGGAGAAGGACCGCATCAGCCACGAGGTGTGGGCCATCTTCTACCAGTACACCCATGCCGCCGGGTTCCATACCTGGGACGTCGACGAGGCGCACAAGGCCTGGCTGTCGGAAAAGTACCCGAACACCTTCGACAAGCTGTACCGGCCGCGCCTGGAGATGTGGAAGGGCATGGCCGACGCCGGCAACCGCTTCTACAACAACGCCCTGCCGCAGCTCTGCACCACCTGCCAGATCCCCATGGGCTTCACCGAGCCCGACGATCCGTCGACCATCTGTTTCCGCTCGTCGGAATACGGCGGCGACACCTACCACTTCTGCTCGGACGGCTGTAAGGACATCTTCGACCACGAGCCCGAGAAGTACGTGCAGTCGTGGCTGCCGGTGCACCAGATCTACCAGGGCAACTGCGGCGGCGCGTCGGTGGAAGACGTGCTGAAGTGGTACCACCTGAACCTGGGCACCGACAACATGGCCTACGAGGGCTCGCCCGAACAGAAACTCTGGTCCCAGTGGATGGCCGGCCGCCATCCCGTGGCCGCGGAATAGGGGAGGGCGAAATGGCTGTTGTCGCCTTGAAGGACGGCTACACCGGCGAGGTCCGGGACCGCGTGGAGAACTTCCACGGCAACTGGGTGACCTACCTGCACTGGGAGGACCACCTGAGCTTCTGCGCCGCCCTGGCCTTTCCGTTCCCCCCCGACATGCCCTTCGGGGCCCTGTTGGAGGAAGTGCTGCCCACCTACTACGGCATGCACCCGGACTGGGCGAACATCGACTGGTCGGCGGTCCGCTGGACCCTGGACGGGCAGGACTTCACGCCCGATCCGGCCAAGGCCCTGAAGGACCAGGGCTTCCACCACAAGTCCCTGCTGCGCTTCTGGACCCCCGGCCTGAAGGGGCCGGCGGACTCCTGCAGCTAGGGCCGGATAGGGACGCGGAACCGTGTACACCCTGACCATCGAGCCCCTGGGCGAAGAGGTGGCGGTCGAGGAAGGCCAGACCATCCTGGACGCCTGCCTGCGCGCCGGGGTGTGGCTGCCCCACGCCTGCGGCCACGGCCTGTGCGGCACCTGCAAGGTGGACGTCATCGATGGCGAGGTGGATCACCGGGATGCGTCCCTGTTCGCCCTGCTGGACGTGGAGCGGGAGGAGGGCAAGACCCTGGCCTGCTGCGCCACCCTGGACAGCGACGTGGAGATCGAGGCCGACGTGGACGAGGAGCCCGACGCCGAACGGCACCCGGTGCGGGACTTCACCGGCACGGTGACCCGCCTGGCCGACCTGACGCCCGACATCAAGGGCGTCTGGCTGGCCGTGGCGGCGGTCGACGGCGACGGCGACGGCGACGGGCCCCTGGCCTTCCAGGCCGGCCAGTACGTGAACGTGACGGTGCCGGGGGTCGATGGACCCCGGGCCTTCTCCATCGCCAACCCGCCGTCGCAGGGTGACGGGGCCGAGATCGAGCTGCACATCCGGCTGGTGCCCGGCGGCCGGGCCACCACCTGGATCCACGAGAACCTGGCCGAGGGCGACACCCTGGCCTTCTCGGGCCCCTACGGGCGGTTCTTCGTGCGCGCCTCGGCGCCCGAGCCGGTGATCTTCCTGGCCGGCGGCTCGGGCCTGTCCAGCCCCAAGGCCATGGTGCTGGACCTGCTGGCCAGGGGGGATACGCGCCCCATCACCCTGATCCACGGGGCGCGCGGGCCGAAGGACCTTTATTTCAAGGACCTGTTCGAGGACCTTGAGAAAGAACACGAGAATTTCTCCTACCTGCCCGTGCTGTCCGAGCTGCCCGAAGGGGCGGCCTGGGACGGCGAGACCGGGTTCGTGCACGAGGCCCTGCAGCGGCGCTTCGACGGCGTGTTCGAGGGCCACAAGGCCTACCTGTGCGGCCCGCCGCCCATGGTGAACGCCTGCATCACCACGCTGATGCGCGGGCGCCTGTTCGAGAAGCACATCTTCACCGAACAGTTCCTGACCGCCGCCGACGCCGAGCCCAAGTCCCGCAGCCCCCTGTTCAAGAGGATCTGATGGACGCGACCGGCACCCCGGAAGCGGACCTGCGCTTCACCATCACCATCGCCGACACGGGCGAGACCTATGCCTGCGGGCCGGGCCAAAGCCTGCTCGACGCCATGGTCGCCCTGGGGCGCAAGGGCATTCCGTCGGGCTGCCATGGGGGCGGCTGCGGGGTGTGCAAGATCAAGGTGGCCAACGGCACCTATGAGACCCTGACCATGAGCCGCGAGCACATCAGCGCGGAGGAGGAGGCCCAGGGCATCGTCCTGGCCTGCCGCACCTTTCCCCGCTCGGCGATCCGGCTGTCGGTTCTGGGGAAGATGCGAAAGGCGGTGACCCAACGCCGCTACGGACTGGTTTGACCTTTAACCCGAACGCTGAAGAACATTTGAAGGGAGTAGACACCATGGGTGTGATGCGCATCGGACACATCAATCTGCGTGTCCTGGACATGGCCGCCGCGCTGGACCACTACCAGGGCGTGCTGGGCCTGATCAAGACCCACGAGGACGACGCCGGCAACGTGTACCTGAAGGGCTGGGACGAGTGGGACAAGTACTCGGTCATGCTCACGCCGTCTGACCGCGCCGGCATGAACCACATCGCCTACAAGGTGGAGGCCGACGCCGACCTGGACGTGCTGAAGGGCCGCATCCAGGACTACGGCGTGGCCGTGGACGATGTGCCGGCCGGCACGCTGACGGCCTGCGGCCGGGCCATCCGCTTCAACATGCCCAGCGGCCACGAGATGTTCCTGTACGCCGAGAAGGAATTCGTCGGCAAGTCCGTGGGCACCACCAACCCCGAACCCTGGCCCGACGGCCTGAAGGGCATCGGCGCCCACTGGCTGGACCACGCCCTGCTGATGTGCGAGCTGAACCCGGAAGCGGGCATCAACAAGGTGGCGGAAACCACCGACTTCCTGATGAAGACCATGGACTTCCACCTGGCCGAACAGGTGATGGTGGGCCCCGATGGCGACATCCAGGCCGCCACCTGGCTGTTCCGCACCTCCACGCCCCACGACATCGCCCTGGTGGGCGGGCCGAAGATGGGCCTGCACCACTGCGCCTTCTTCCTGGACGAATGGAACGACGTGCTGAAGGCCGCCGACGTGATGGCCAAGAACAAGGTGAAGATGGACGTGACGCCGCAGCGCCACGGCATCACCCGGGGCTACACCATCTATTTCTTCGATCCGTCGGGCAACCGCAACGAGACCTTCGCCGGCCTGGGCTACCTGGCCCAGCCCGACATGCCGCCCATCACCTGGACCGAGGACAACCTGTGGCGCGGCATCTTCTACCACACCGGCGAAGAGGCCGGCGCCTTCACCAGCGTCTACACCTGACCTGGGATGTGTGTTGAGATGGCCGGGGAGTCGCCGCGCGGCTTCCCGGCCGCCATGCGCCCCCGATTCCGGGGGCTTCTATCGGGAGAGTTGACGTGACCCAAAGCAGCGAGGCCCTGCGCGCGCCGGAAGGCGCGCCGGGCGAGGTTCTGAACTTCATCGACGGGGCCCATGTCCCCGGCACCGGCGGCAAGACCTTCGAGAACCGCAACCCC